>JAHDOX010000140.1 GCA_018434645.1 Synergistales bacterium
GGTGGTGTAAAGCCGATGCCGCATAAAAGTAAACAGGATGAAATCATAATCTGCCGTTGCGAGGAAGTGACTCTTGGTGAGATTCGTGAATGGATCGAAAAGGGATACGATACCTTTGACGAACTCAAGCGGGTCTTGCGTGTGGGAATGGGTCCGTGTCAGGGAAGGGGATGCAGGGATCTTGTATTGAGAGAAATTTCCAGAATATCCGGAAGGAAAATTTCCGAAATTCCGCCTGGCCGTTTTCGTCCGCCGTCAAAACCAGTTAAGCTGGGCGTCCTCGCAAAAAGGGGAGACGATGAATGAGCCTTCCTAAAACTGCGAATGCTGTCATTATCGGCGGCGGAATCCAGGGATGCTCCATAGCCTACAACCTTGCAAAATTAGGCCTCAGGGACGTAGTTGTCCTGGAAAAGGGCACCGTTTGTTCCGGCTCGACAGGTAGATGCGGAGCCGGCATCAGGGCCCAGTGGGGCACGGAAATGAATTGCCGCTTCGGCCTCGCCTGTGTCGAGAAATTTGAACAACTTCACGAAGAGCTTGGCATGGATTGCGGCCTGAACCAGGGAGGTTACCTCCTCGTCGCTTATCAGGAAAGCGAGTTCGAACAGCTGAAAAAGAACATGAAGCTCCAAAACAGTCTCGGGATCGACACCAGAGTTGTATCCTATGACGAAGCCAGGGAAATATGCCCCGGACTTTCGGCCGACGACGCCGTCGGCTTCACCTACCATGCGAGGGATGGGCACGCCGACCCCTTCCTGACAACCTACGCCTACCAGGAGGCCGCTAAAATACTTGGTGTGGTCTTTCACAAGTTTACAGAATGCACCGACGTGAAAACCTTAAACGGAAAAGTTGTCGGAGTTTCCACAAACCGCGGGGATATCGACACGCCCGTAGTAGTAAACGCCGCCGGCGGCTATTCTCAGCAAGTTGCCAAACTGGCCGGCGTGGATCTTCCCATCTTTTCCGAGAGACATGAAATAATAATAACTGAGCCTGTAGAACCCGGAGTATGTCCGCCCATGCTTATGAGTTTTTCGGGGAACTACTACATCCAGCAGCGCCCCCACGGCTCGATCATAGGGGGATGCAGTCCCGAGGGCCATCCCGAAGACTACGAAAACGGAATCAGCTGGGGCTTTTTGGAAAAAATGTCCCAAACCATAACAAAACTTCTTCCCAGAACCAAAGGTATACGTGCGGTGCGACAGTGGTCGGGACTGTACAATATGACTCCGGATCGTCAACCTGTTATGTGCGAGGCAGATAACGTGAAAGGTTTTTACCTCTCTGTAGGCTATTCAGGTCACGGTTTCATGTTCGGCCCGGTTTCAGGAAAATTGCTTGCCCAGAAGATCCTCGGTCAAAAACCCTGGATACCAATTGACCAGCTCCATTACAACCGCTTTGAAAAAGGCGAGCTTTTGATAGAACCGGCTGTCGTCTAACAAGGTAAGATCACGGACTGAAATCCTGGATCAGGAGTAAATTATGTTTAAAGCGGGAAAGGGGATGGAGCAGGTGAATCTGTCCCCTTTTCGTTTGCATTACGCCGGGAATTTCAAATTCTCGTAATTGTATAGTCAGCAATATAATTTTCAATTTTTTCCAGCACTTATACTTGTCCGAATGATAACAAAATGTCATAATGGCCCTCGGACTGCAGCAAATCCTTATCGTAGATATTACAAGCAAACCCTTCGAAAGGAAGGTGAGTGTGTTGCCGTCAAAGTTCAAGGTCACAATCAACAAGACCTGGTGCAAGGGGTGTGGGCTTTGTGTGGCAGTTTGCCCGAAAAACGTTCTCGAACTCGATGAGAACATCAAGTCCGACCCGCTCCGTCCCGAGGACTGTATCGGCTGCAGGCAGTGCGAGAACATTTGTCCTGATTTGGCAATAACCGTTGGAGAGGGTGACCCGGAATGAAAAACGAGATCAATTTCTGGCAAGGGAACGTAGCCTTGGCGCATGGTGCCCTTGCAGCGGGTTGCAGGTTCTTCGGAGGATACCCCATTACACCATCTTCCGAAATAGCCGAGGTGATGGCCGAGGAATTGCCCAAATTAAACGGTCGATTCATCCAAATGGAAGATGAAATAGCGGGAATCGCCGCCGCGATCGGAGCCTCGATGACTGGCAGGAAATCCATGACTGCCACATCCGGGCCGGGTTTCTCCCTTAAACAGGAAAACCTCGGACTGGCCTACATGGCCGAAATTCCACTGGTCGTGGTGGATGTAATGAGAGGCGGTCCCTCCACCGGACTTCCCACCTCTATTTCGCAACAAGACGTCATGCAGGCCAGATGGGGAACCCATGGGGACCATGCCACTATAGCCTACGCACCGTCATCGGTCCAGGAATGTTACGAGACAGCTATCAAAGCATTTAATATGGCCGAACGTTTTCGACAACCTGTTCTGATCATGAGCGATGAGGTTCTTGGCCATATGCGGGAACGGGTGACAATCCAAAAAGACATTATGCCGCAGATTATAAACAGGAAAAGACCTGCCGTAGACCCAGATGAATTCAAACCATACAAACCAGATGATAAAGACAACCTTCCCCCCATGGCCTCCTTTGGTGATGGCTATCGGTGGCATATAACCGGCCTTACCCATAACGAATGGGGCTTTCCCACCAACGATCCTGCGGAAATCGAGAAAAAGACAAGACGACTTATGGATAAGGTAAACGCTTATCGCGATGAAATAGTGGAATACGAAACTGAAAGTATCGACGACGCGGAAATCCTTGTAGTGTCCTACGGCAGTGTGGCCAGAACGGCACTAAGCGCCGTACGTATGGCAAGAAAAAAAGGCCTGAAGGCAGGCTTTTTCAGGTTAGTCACCTTGTGGCCTTTCCCTGACAGGGAAATCGAAAATATCGCTGAAAAATCCAGGGTAATCCTCGTACCGGAACTCAACTATGGACAGATGGTCCTGGAAACAGAAAGAGCGGCGCATGGCAAGGCCCGTGTCGTACCCTATAATCTTGTCAATGGAGAGCTTTTCAAACCTGAGGAGATCCTTGAAAAAATCGAGGAGGTGGGCTAAAAGATGCCACGCCCTGAAGTTATGGATTGGCTAAGAAAACAATTTTTCCCACACCTGTGGTGCCCCGGTTGCGGCCACGGCATAATTCTTCATGCCATATTGAGGGCGCTCATCGACAGCGGCAAAAAACGCGAAGAAACGGTTATTGCTTCGGGCATAGGATGTTCCAGCCGCATGCCTGGTTATATTGACGCCTGTACCGTTCATACCACCCACGGCCGTTCCCTGGCTTTTGCCACCGGCATAAAGCTGTCGAACCCCGACCTTACCGTCGTCGATGTAATGGGTGATGGAGACTGTGCCGCCATCGGAGGCAATCATTTCATCCACGCATGCAGGAGAAATATAAACATAACCGCAGTAGTAATGAACAACAACATTTATGGAATGACCGGTGGACAAGCCTCGCCAACGACCCCCCTGGGCGCAAAAGCAACGACCGCGCCTTACGGTTCGATCGAACCACCTTTTGACATATGCCAGCTGGCTCAGGGCGCAGGGGCAACCTACGTGGCACGGGCAACGATCGCCAATCCAGTTTTGTGCGAGAAATACATCAAAAACGGAATTGAGCATAAAGGATTTTCGGTTGTCGAGGTTATATCCAGCTGCCATACTCAATTCGGAAGAAGAAACAAACGAAGGACCCCTTTGGACAACCTTAACTTCCTCAAGACAGCTTCAGTGCAGTTGGCCAAGGCGTCTTCGATGTCCGAAGAAGAACTTGAAGGGAAAATCATCATTGGTGAGTTCGTAAGAAAAGAGATACCCGAATACACCGAAGGCTACGAAAAGCTGATCGAAGCTGTTGGGGGGAGTAAGGTATGAGTGACCGCTATGAAATCCGTTTTGCCGGTTCGGGTGGACAGGGCATAATACTGGCAGCGGTAATAACCGGTGAGGCCGCCGTCCTTTACGGAAACCTGAACGCAGTCCAGACTCAGTCCTACGGCCCCGAAGCCCGTGGAGGAAAATCGAAATCCGAGGTCGTCATTTCAAGGCGTGAAATTGATTACCCGAAAGCGTCAAGGCCGAATCTCCAGGTGATACTAAACCAGAATGCCTGTGAGGAATTCGTCTATGACACCGCACCTGGGGGAACAGTCATTCTGGATGATACTTATGTAAAAGTAAAACCACAAGTGGATGCCGAAATACATTTTTTACCTATAGTCAAGGTTGCTCGTGAAAAAATAGGCCGGGAGCTGGTCACGAACATGGTAGCTCTGGGTGCGACGGCACATGTCCTTGAAAAGGAAGGGCTGCTAAAACCTGAACATCTCAAGGAGGCCGTTATGGCAAGAGTCCCACGCGGAACGGAGGAAATGAACGGCCTGGCCTTCGACGAGGGTTATAATCTTTTAAACTGAGTGCTCGAAGAAGATTCAGCCGACGAATAACGAATTTAAAGTGTTGGGGGTGCGACATTGAATATTATTCAGTCGCATCCCCTTTGATATTGTTATCAAGTGGAAAGGGGGCTGTTTGTAAAGACAAATGAAACCCGACGAAGGTCAAAATATCGTAGTAAATATAACTTCCGTCAACAGCCGAGGTGAAGGAGTCGCAAGATTTGGCGAAGACCGTTTTGTACTTTTTGTGGCAGGTGCCCTCCCCGGTGAAAAAATCAAGGGAAGAGTAAAAAAAATAAAAAAATCCTACGGAATACTTGAAATTGAAGAAATACTCGAGAAAAGTCCTGACAGGCGAGTACCTTCATGCCGCTGGTTCGAACAGTGCGGAGGCTGCTCCCTCCAGCACGCGGACTATGAACTCCAGTGCTTTTTAAAAAAGAGGGCCTTGCAGGACGCGCTAATGAAAGAGCTTGGTTCGGATTGCGACTATATTGTAGATGATTGTGTCAAAAGCCCGGATGAATGGCACTACAGAAACAAGGCTTCGTTCCCAGTAAGATTTGACGACAAAAAGTCACAGTACGGTTTTTTCATGAGGGACAGCCACAGGGTAATTCCGGTTGACTTTTGTCCTGTGCTCCAGAATCCACTTGAAGAAGCCATGAAGGACATACCGAAGATTCTGGAAATTCTGAAATGGCCCGCCTATGACGAAAAAAAACACTTGGGAGTGCTCAGGCACATTGTACTACGGGCAACAAAGTCGGGGAACGTGTCTTTCGTCTTTGTGGTTCGATCGTTCAGACAAAAGGACGAACAGAAAAAACTGCGTGATTTGCGTTCTTTCCTGAATAGCAGGGGTTATCGGTCTTTCCCGTCGGTTTTCGTCAACGTGAACAAAAAACGGGGTAACCAGATTTTTGGATTGAGGACCTTTCATATCGCAGGTCCTGCTTTTATAGAAGAAAGGATAGGCAATCACATACTGAGATTTGGTCCTACGTCTTTTTTTCAGGTAAATCCCCTTATCACCGAAAAAGTCTTCGAGACGGCCATATCCGGATTCAAAACCGGAGGTAGAGTACTGGAACTTTATAGCGGCGTCGGAGCAATGACTCTTCCTCTGGTCGGAAAATCCTCTTTTGTTCATGCCGTTGAGTCCTGGCCGGAAGCAGCAAATTTTCTGAAAGACAATCTTTTTCGAAGCGGATTTACAAATGCCTCGGTAGAAGGAACGACGGCGGAAGATTTTTTGGAGCGAATCGACAAAGATTACTGTGAAGGAATTCTTCTTGATCCACCCAGAAGCGGGTGCAGCAGGAAAGTTATCGATAAACTCCTTTTTCTCCGACCTGAGCGTATAGTCTACGTATCCTGTAACCCGGCGACTTTGGCACGAGACTTAAAAAATCTCGTCGGCGACGGTTATAAAATTACACGCATTACGCCCTTCGACATGTTTCCGCAAACCACCCACGTTGAATCCGTTGCATTTCTTGAAAAAAATAAAACGGACATATACCGCATACCTGCTTTTCCTGTCCATAAATAACAAGAGACAACGGTGAGAAAACTTGCAAATTTGGTTCCGGACAGATATTATAATGTCCGGCTTAAGGGCGGACATAGCTCAGCCGGTAGAGCATCGGCTTCCCAAGCCGAGGGTCGCGGGTTCGAATCCCGTTGTCCGCTCCATTTTTTTATTCTTTTCTGGTATCTTGAAACAATGAGAGGTACCTCTACTAATTTCGGCCCGGACTCAGAAAGAACAGTTCGATATGCTTTCAAAAAACATAAATTCACAAATATTGTTAAAATTGACACAATTTTTGGGCGGTATTAGAATGACCGAGGTTTTTTGGATACAGCGCCATAGGTTACGGTAGATGTCGCCGAAAGGAGGTGCCGCTGATGGCAAAAGATCTTGCTGAAGAAATAAGGCAATCTGAAGAAGAAGCCGAGTCCATAATTCAGGATGCCAAATCACGTGCCTCTCAAATGTTAGCAGAAGCCAGGGCGGAGGCCGAGAATTCTCTGAAAACATCGAGGCAAAAAATGCACCGTAAATACCGGGAGACTCTGGAAAAGCTGGAAAAAGAGGCAGCCGGTGAGGCTGAACTTATCGTTTCCAAGGGAGAAAAGGAAGCGGAGGAGATGGTACGTCGCTTTCAGGATAGGATAAACGATGTGGCAGACTGGGTTGCAAAAGAGGTGGTAAACAGGTATGGCGGTCCTGAAAGTTAAGAAGGCGACGGTTTACGCTCACCAAACGGTAACGGAAGACATAGTTGCAGAACTTCAAAGACTCTCAAACTGTGAAGTTCTGTCTCTGGAACAGCAGGGTTCTGACGCGAGAAAGGAGCAGATAGCTCGCAGGACGAAGGAGATTGAGGACAGCTCCGCGGACGCCAGGTTCCTTCTTCGTTTTTTTGAGCCTTACTATGAAGATGGCCGGGGTGTCCTGGAAAGGCTTCTTTCCGATAAACCACCGGTTACTTTGAAGGAACTGGAAGATCTTTTAAGAAAAACCGATATCAACGAGATTGTGGAACAAGCCAGGAAGATCGAACGCAGGCTCGTGGAATTGAGAGCCACTTTGTCCTATCTTGATGCAAAACAGTCCATACTGGAAACGCTGGAAGGATTCCCCTATGACTTGTCGCTCATTTCCCAGGGTACTAAAAACATAACCTCTATTTTTGGAAATATTCCAACAGAACAGACTGAAAGACTGAAATTGGCTTTTGAGAATGCCTCTGGTGACCGGGGGGAGCTTTTCTTCGGTTTCGCCGGCGAAAAGGCTGCGCAGGTTCCGGTCGTCATGATTTTCGACAAGTCCGTGTCCGCAGATGTGGTTGAAGCCGCTTCTTCGGTCACTCTCTCGCGTGTAGATTTTCCGAAAGACCTGGAGGGGACCGTGGAAGATGCAAAAAAACTGGTCGTGGAAGAACGGAAAAAGCTTCTTGAGGAAGAAACGAACCTGAAAGAACGTGCAAAAGGATTGTCCGCACAGTGGGTTCCAACAATTCAGCGTCTTTTCGATTACCATGAGATACTTCGCAAGCGTTACGAAGCTCTCCTTCAAGGCCAGACAACCCGCGAAGTATCTATAATAAAGCTTTGGGTACCGGAAAATGTCCTGGAGACCTTCAAAAATACCCTGAAACGTTACGAAGACTTGATAGAGGTGGCTCTGGAAGACCCCGATCCAGCAGCGGGGGACGACCCTCCCACAATGCTCGAAAACCCGAAATGGGCTCTTCCTTTCGAACCGCTTACACGGCTTTACGGGCTTCCTCCCTATGGAGGAATGGACCCGACAGTACCTATGGCGCCCTTCATGTTTGTCTTTCTGGGGATGTGTCTTGGCGACGGAGGATACGGGATAGTTCTCTCCATGCTCATCCTGTGGCTTTCCTCACGGTACAAGATTACCGGAGACAAGAGAAACTTCTTCAACCTCCTGTTTCTAGGCTCGGTTTCGACCATATTTTTTGGCGCAATTACCGGGAGCTGGCTAGGGGACATGATAGACGCTTTCGGGTCATTGGCTTTTTTGAGAAGTTTAAAAAACAGCGTCGTGCTGCTTCAACCTATGGAAAACCCGCTGAATTTCCTTGGAATTTCCCTGGCCCTTGGCGTGATACAGGTGATTTTCGGTCTCTTCCTCGCCTTGTGGGAAAATCTCCGTAAAGGCAACTATATTGCAGCCTTCGGTGATCAGGGAGGATGGATTGCACTCATAACAGGACTGTTGATTTTTGGCGGTTTTTCTGCAGGATTTCTTGGGCAAGCCGCGGGATTTGCAGGAAAGGTCTTGTCACTTTTTGGCGTCGTACTTCTCGTAACTACCCAGGGAAGGGAAAAATCGGGAATCGTAAGCAAGGCCCTTTCGGGTATCCTGAGTCTTTACAATATTACATCTTACCTGGGCGACGTATTGAGTTACAGCAGGCTTCTTGCTTTAGGACTTGCCACATCTGCCGTTGCGATGATCATCAATACGCTTACAGGTCTTGTGGTCGGTATCCCCTATGTTGGAGTGGTCCTGGCCGTCATTATTTTTCTGGGCGGTCACGTGTTCAGCATCGCAGTAAATACCCTTGGCGCGTTCATACATTCCCTGCGTCTCCAGTATGTGGAATTTTTCAGTAAATTCTACAGTGGCGGAGGGAGAGCCTTCGAACCTCTTGCTTATGACACGAAATATGTGCAAGTGCTAACGGCCGAGGCCGAAAATACGCCCTAAGGCAAATGAGCACGGTTCACACAACTAACAGTTGAATAGACATTGCTATTGAAGGATTCAGCATTTTTGAGAGGAGTGTAATCTGTTATGGAACTTCTTGGAATTATGTTGGCGGTTCTTGGCGCGGCCCTTGCCGCAGGTTTTGCAGGTTCAGGTTCAGCAATCGGTGTTGGCATCGCTGGAGAAGCAGGAGCAGGGGTCATGACGGAGGACCCCGGAAAGTTCGGGCTTGTCCTTCTGCTGCAGGCGCTTCCGGGTACTCAGGGCATCTACGGACTGCTGACGGCGTTTTTCGCCATTCTTAAAGTTGGTATCATCGGTGGCGAGCCCGTTTCCGTTAATGTTTGGCAGGGACTCGGCGTAATGTTCGCCTGCCTACCCATAGCAATAGCCGGCTACTATTCAGGCATTGCGCAAGGTAAAACTTCTGCCGCATGTATACAGCTCATTTCGAAAAGACCCGAAGAAACCGGCAAGGCCGTCATACTACCGGCCATGGTCGAAACCTATGCCGTCTTGGCACTCCTGATGAGTATCATCCTGCTTAACAGCATCAGTTTTTAGGCCAGGCAGCGGGGAGTGTTGCAGGCATGGCTTTAGCTGACATAAAAAAAAGGATAGAAACAGACGCGAAGAACGAGGCTGAAAAAATACTCGAAAAGGCCGAAAAACAGGCCAAGGAAATCCGAGAAAAAGCTCAAGAGGAAATAAAGAAAACACAAGAAGAATACGACCGAAAACTTGAAAAAGAAAAACCCGAAATATTTGAGAGAAGGAAAATCGTTGCACGTCTTGACGTTCAGAAAATGGAACTGGGAGCGCGGAGGAAACTTATAGACCAGGTTTTCGATTCGGCGGTTGAGAAATTGCAAAAGATGGAAGATGCCGAATACGAGCAATTCATCAGTAAACTTCTCAAAAAAGCTTTAAGTGAAGGCAAGGGGACTGTGATCCCAGGCAAGGAAGAGAAGTTGATAACAAAAGAATGGCTCAGGAAGTTCAACGAGGAAAACAAAACAGATATTGAACTTTCAAAAGAATCATCGCCCGCAAAGGGTGGGTTCATCTATCGCGTGGGAGACGTAGACATAAACTGTACCTTTGGTGTTTTACTCGACAACCTTCGCGAGGAACTTGAGGCGGAAGTTGTCAAAAGCCTCTTTTCCGATTAGAAAACTGGAGGATCTCGGTAAATGACCCTAGAAACAGGATACGGCTATGCGGTTTCGAGACTGCGAGCCATGGAGTTACGCATACTGGGCAAATCCTTATTTCAAAGACTACTCGAAAGCGATGATTTTAAAGACGCAATAAAAACTCTTGGCGAGACTCACTACGCGAAGTGGCTTTCCGATGATAAGGGTACCCAGAATTTTGAATATGCCATTTCCATGGAGTTGCAGGAAGCCTATGACGAAGTAGACCGTTTTACGCCTGATAAGGAATTGTCCCAATTATGCAGACTTCCCTACGATATCCATAACGTAAAGGTGCTTATCAAGGGGCAAATACTGAAACAAAAGGGCTCAAAGAAACGAACGGACCTCCTGACAAAGTTGGGAAACGTTCCCATCGACGACCTCATACTAGCGGTCGAAAGCGAGGATTATCGCCTTTTGCCCTTTGGTCTGCATCGTGTTGTTCCCGAAAGTCTGATGCTCTGGGAACAGACTCATGACATTCTCTCCGTAGAGACGCTACTGGATTCTCATTTATTTCTTACAATGCGTCAACTTGTCCAAAAAGTGGGGTACAAGGGCGTAGAAGCCTGGGTGCACGCAAAAATCGATTCCGAAAATGTACGAAATATCCTTCGCCTGAGACGAACAGGTATGGACGCAGGCCGGGCAATAGAGTTCTTGCACGACGGCGGTTGGATCTCAAAAGAGAAGGTTCTTTCTCTCCTGTCGGAACCCGTTGAGGGATGGAACCGGATCCTGGGTTTCGCGGACGTGTCAAGGGTTTTCGAAGGAGTGCCCGAAACAGGGAATGTCGACGACCTTGTCAGTGATATTGAAAAAGCACTGGACAACTATATTACTGATGTTCTGAGACCTTACAGGTACAGTACTTTTGCTCCGGAAAACATCTTGACCTATCTGTGGTCCAAAGAAATCGAAAGTAAAAACGTACGGATAATTCTCGTTGGTATTGCCAATGGAGTGGACAAGGAATCACTAAGGAGGCTTCTCAGAAATGTCCAGTAATCCCGATAAGCTGAAGATGGCGGCAGTTGGGGATTACGAAAGCATACTGCCTTTTCAGGCTGTGGGCATTGACCCGTTTATCATGGAACAAGGGGAGGACGAACAACTTCGTAACCTCCTGAAACAGCTATTGCAGGAACGGTACGCCGTAGTTTTTCTGGTGGACAGATTGTACGAGACTCAGCAAGAGTTCATAAGGGAACTGAATGAAAGTTACCCTGTGAGCATTCTCCCGGTACCAGGTGTGCAAGGCTCTACAGGGATCGGAGCGGAATCGATCCGTGCAAGCGTGGAACGTGCAGTCGGAATGGACATATTTTCGGTGGAATAAGGGAAAACGACGTAAAGGATTACAAATTCAGGAACTCAACAGGTGGTGGCCATGGTTAAAAACATTAAAGGAACAATTTTAAAAATTTCAGGCCCGCTTGTAGTTGCAAAAGGTATGAGTGGAGCCTCCATGTACGATGTTGTACGCGTCGGAGAAATAGGACTGGTGGGTGAAGTGATCGAGCTCAAGGGTGATACGGCCTCGATACAGGTTTATGAGGAAACATCCGGCCTGTTACCAGGGGAGCCGGTAATTGGAACAGGAGCTCCGCTGAGCGTCGAACTTGGGCCCGGTCTCATCGAACAGTTTTTCGACGGAGTGCAAAGGCCTTTGAACCTCATAGAAAAAGAGGCCAAAAGCCCCTTCATCTCGCGCGGCATTGACGTTCCTGCGCTGGATAGAAAAAAGAAATGGAAATTCGAACCCAGGCTTGAAAAGGGGGCAAATGTTTCAGGCGGCGACATCTTGGGCACGGTACAAGAAACGGTACTGGTGGAACACAGAATAATGGTTCCACCAAATGTCAAGGGGACGCTTAAGGAAATTAAATCCGGCGAATTTACTGTAGAGGAAACAATCGCTTTAATCGAAGACGGGGACGTCGAAGTAGAAGTCCGTATGATGCAGAGATGGCCTGTAAGGGCTCCAAGGCCCGTTTCACGTCGTTTGCCTCCAAACGTCCCGTTGACTACAGGGCAGAGGGTAATCGATACCTTCTTCCCAATGACGCGGGGTGGGGCAGCCTGTGTCCCGGGGCCGTTTGGATCGGGCAAGACGGTTATCCAGCACCAGCTGGCCAAGTGGGCCGACGCAGAAATAGTAGTTTACGTAGGATGCGGAGAACGCGGGAACGAAATGACCGATGTGTTGCTTGAATTCCCCGAGCTGGAAGACCCCCGTTCCGGTCATCCTCTCATGAAAAGAACGGTACTGATAGCAAACACCTCAAACATGCCCGTCGCGGCGAGAGAAGCCAGTATATACACCGGAATCACCATGGCCGAATACTATAGGGACATGGGTTACTCCGTAGCACTCATGGCAGACTCGACGAGTCGCTGGGCGGAGGCGCTGCGCGAAATTTCGGGACGCCTTGAAGAAATGCCCGGCGAGGAAGGTTATCCGGCCTACCTCGGCACCAGGCTCGCTTCATTTTATGAAAGGGCAGGAAGGGCTATTTGCCTCGGCAACGACGAGAGGGAAGGTTCCGTAAGCGCCATAGGAGCCGTATCTCCCCCTGGAGGAGACCTTTCGGAACCGGTAAGTCAGAATACACTCCGAGTAACAAAAGTCTTCTGGGGACTCGACGCAAATCTCGCCTATCAGAGACATTTCCCAGCAATCGACTGGCTTCAGAGTTATTCGCTTTATACGGAGAACCTTAATGAATATTGGGATAACATATACGACGGTGAGTGGAGCGTGACGAGAATCCGCGCGATGGGAATTCTTGAAGAAGAAGACCGTCTCCGGGAGATTGTCAGGCTTGTAGGAATCGATGCGCTTTCGAAGGAAGAGCGGATGATACTTGAAACTGCAAAATCTATACGAGAGGACTTCCTGCACCAGAATGCCTTTCATGAAGTAGACACCTACGCTTCCATGGATAAACAGACAAAAATGCTACGTACCATTATGGTTCTTCACGATTTATGCATGGATGCCCTCAAAAGGGGAGCGATGCTAAACGACATTCTTCGGCTCGACGTAAGGGAAAAGATAGCTCGAATGCGCTACCTCAGCGAAGACGACCTGGAAAGCATCGACGCCCTTGAAACCGAAATGAAACAGCAGGTTACCAAACTACTGCCCGAGGGGAGCATCGGTGATGTTGCCTAGAGAGTACAGAACCATATCGGACCTTTTCGGTCCATTGATAGTAGTTGAGAAAGTCGAAGGTGTCAGGTATGACGAACTGGTTGAAATCGAGCTTGCAGACGGGGAAAAGCGCCGTGGACGGGTCCTTGAGATCTCTACGGAACGGGCTCTTGTACAGATCTTCGAAGGCACATCCGGAATAGATGTCGCAAGTACTAAAGTAAGATTTACGGGCAAGGTGCTCAGGCTACCCGTCAGCAAGGATATATTGGGGCGCATTTTCAACGGGAGGGGAGACCCCATCGACGGTGGAACTTCCATAATCCCGGAAAAAATGCTTGACATCAACGGATATCCAATCAACCCTTATTCCAGGGACTACCCGTCGGAATTTATACAGACCGGCATATCAACAATAGACGGGATGAATCCCATGGTAAGAGGACAGAAACTTCCGATTTTTTCAGGAAGCGGCATGCCCCATAACAGGATCGCTGCACAGGTTGCAAGACAGGCGACAGTGCTTGGAGGCAAAGAGGATTTTGCTGTGGTATTTGCGGCAATGGGAATCACTTTTGAAGAGGCATCCTTTTTCATGGAAGATTTCCGGAAAACCGGGGCGATTGAAAGAACCGTCATGTTCGTCAATCTGGCCGACGACCCTGCCATCGAACGTATAACAACGCCGCGACTGGCCTTGACTTGCGCCGAGTACCTCGCGTTCGAGCATGATTACCAGGTCCTGGTAATTTTGACGGACCTCACAAATTATTGCGAGGCATTGAGGGAAATTTCCGCAGCCAGGAAAGAGGTACCGGGACGGCGCGGCTATCCCGGATATCTGTACACTGACCTTGCCACTATGTACGAGAGGGCAGGACGCCTGAAAGGCAAGAAAGGTTCAATAACCCAGTTTCCCATATTGACGATGCCCGAAGACGACAAGACACACCCCATTCCGGACTTGACAGGCTATATTACGGAAGGCCAGATCATTCTGAGCAGGACATTGCACAGGAAAGGCATATATCCACCTGTCGACGTGCTGCCCTCCTTGTCAAGACTCAAAGACAAGGGGATAGGCGAAGGGAAAACCCGCGAGGATCATGCCGATCTCATGAATCAGCTTTTCGCCGCTTACGCAAGGGGAAAGGAAGCCAAGGAACTGGCTACGATCCTCGGCGAAGGGGCGCTAACCGAAGAGGATAAGGCTTTCGCCGGTTTCTCTGACGAGTTCGAAGATTCCTACGTTCGCCAGGGCGAATACGAAAACCGCTCAATTGAAGAAACGCTGGAAAAAGGATGGGATCTATTGAAAGGCATCCCGCTTTCAGAACTGAAACGTGTACGGGATGCTTATATCGAAAAATATCTGAAACCCCGAATGTCCGAAAAGGAAGCAGCTGAGAAAGCCAAAACACCCCAATAGAGCAGGGAGCAGGGCTTTAAGTAAAACCATGACTGTTTTTTCGGCGTTTGTCGTCCGGGGAGGTCTTTCATGACAAAGAAAATGAACGTGAATCCCAACAGAATGGAATTGAACAGGCTCAAGAAACGCCACGCCGTTGCAAAGCGCGGGCACAAGCTTCTCAAGGACAAACAGGACGCTCTTATAAAGGCCTTTCTCTTAAAAGCCAAGGAGGTCAAAAAAGAACGGGAGGAAATCGAGGCCGAATTGGCGGAATGCTACAAGAGTTTTCTTCTGGCAAGAGCGCAAACTCTTCCAGCCATGCTGGAACAGGCCCTTATGATAAGTGGAACGTCAATCAAGCTGGAAGTCTCCTACAAGAATGTCATGAGTGTCCTGGTTCCCGAATACAAGGCCACGCAGGAGGGACGTGCCCTTAACTACGGTCTCGCCAATTCTCCGGGAAGCCTTGACGTGGCTCTGGAGCGTTTCTCAAGGCTCATTCCCAGGCTGATATCCCTTTCGGCTGAAGAAAAGGGACTTCGTCTGATGGCAGTGGAAATCGAACGTACACGTCGCCGGGTAAACGCTCTTGAGCACGTGTTGATCCCTTCCTTCAAAGAGACAATCGGTTATATCACTATGAAACTGGACGAGCAGGAAAGGGCAAACCTGAGCAGACTCATGCGCATAAAGGAAATCGTAAGGTCTCACTGACCAGTAAATTCGACTTACTCGACTCGGTAAAGTCAAAATCAGGGCTGCACGCGGGATGCTCGTGTGCAGCCCTTTTTATTTGAAATCCAGCAATAAACTTATAAACGAAAATGCCTTATAATTTCAAAGACGGGAAGAGAGTACTCCATGCGGCCGCTGCTTTCATTGGAAGCGGAGGAAAGTCCGGGCTCCACAGGGCAGGGCGCTGGAGAAAGTCCCAGTGGGTGCGAACCCAAGGAAAGTGCCACAGAAACATACCGCCCGACACTCACTCACAGGCTGAAACACATAAAACAATCCGACGGAGTCGGATTGTCACCCGTTTCAACCAACTGGTGAGTGCCGGGTAAGGGTGAAAAGGTGAGGTAAGAGCTCACCAGCCGCCGGGTGACCGGCGGGCTAGGCAAACCCCGCCCGGAGCAAGACCGAATAGGAGGGGATGAGGTTGCCCGCCGACCCTCGGGTACGGTCGCTTGAGGCCGGGCGCAAGTCCGGTCGCAGAGAAATGGTCGCTTAACACAGAACCCGGCTTACGGGGTGCTCTCTTCCCATCATCTGTTTGTTTACCAGTAACTGCAACCTCCCTTCATTACTTCCATACTTTACCCACAAAAAGTAATTAGTAATCAGGGCCTACTGTAACTCTTAAGAAATAGGCCCTAAGGCCCTCTCACGTCGATTAAATGGTGATAGAGTGGAGCAAAGTGGCAGGTAATGGCATAAAATGGGAGGAAATTTCCATGCTTGTGGGAACCTATGAACACAAGATGGACGCAAAAGGACGTATAGTTTTGCCTTCCCGGTTTCGCGAAGAGCTGGGAGATGGAGCTATTGCGACAATAGGAATAGACCGTTGCGTTGC
This sequence comes from Synergistales bacterium, assembly GCA_018434645.1. Taxonomy (GTDB): domain Bacteria; phylum Synergistota; class Synergistia; order Synergistales; family Thermovirgaceae; genus UBA1876. Next base: position 16,014 of record JAHDOX010000140.1, read on the forward strand.
TGTTTACTCTGCAGAAGATTGGGAGAACATCCTGGAGCGCCTGCAAAGGTTACCCTTTTCAAAAGGGAAGACCCGAGACTTTACAAGACTGCTTCTCGCAATGGCGCACGAGGTACAAATAGATTCGTCGGGGCGAGCCCTGATCCCGCCCCACCTGAGAAATCACGGAGAATTATCGCAAGAGGTAAGCATTGTCGGTGTCGGTGACCATATCGAACTTTGGAATAAGAACACCTGGAGTTCCTATGTCGAAGAAGTCAGGAACGAACTTCCTGAAATAGCAGAGGAGGTCGAGGGGCTGTGATAGAACACGTCCCAGTAATGGTTGCCGAAATATGCGACGTCCTGGCCTCTTCCGACCATCTGGAGAGAATCGTAGATGCGACTGTAGGCCTTGGCGGCTATTCTGAAGCGTTCCTGAAAAGGTGGCCAAACCTACAGATACTTGGAATAGATCGCGACAGCCAGGCGCTCGAAAGGGCTCAAGTAAGACTTAAGGACTTCGGTGACAGAATTTTTTTCAGGCAGGGAAATTTCAGGTACATCGATAAGATTCTCAAAGAAGAAAACTGGGAAGGACCTGATGCTATTGTATTTGATCTTGGGGTTTCGAACCTCCAGTTGTCGGTCCCGGAAAGGGGGTTTTCTTTCGACCACGACGGCCCGCTGGACATGAGGATGGGTAAAGCGGCTAACGGTCCCGCTCCTTCGATTACCGCCGAAGAGCTTGTTAATACCTGCTCTTTCGAGGAACTGGCGAAAATTTTCAAAGAATACGGCGAGGAAAGGTTTTCGTTGAAAATCGCAAGAGGTATCGTGAGGCATCGCGAACGAAACGGTCCTATTACCAGTACGCAGGAACTGGTCAGTGTCATCCGTCAGACCATACCCGCTCCGGTACAAAGAAAGATAAGGAGGAATCCTGCCAGAAAGGTTTTTCAGTCTCTGCGGATCGCCGTAAACGATGAACTCAGGGCACTTGAAGAGGGAATCGAAGGCTGCCGACGAACGGCAAAACCCGGGATGACCGTTGTATTTGTCAGTTACCACTCCCTGGAAGACCGAATAGTGAAACACAGTTTGCGTCAGTGGTACACAGAGGGACTGGGAGTTTTTTTACACCGCGGGGGGCTGAAACCCTCGGAACAGGAAATTCTCGAAAACAGGAAGGCACGCAGTGCGAGACTTCGGGCTTTTTCTTTTAAGAACGTAACCTCTTATGGAACGAGGTGAGACGCATGCCTGCGGAAGTAACTCTTGAAACAGTTCGACCTTCACGGCACGCTAAGACCGGGAAAAGCAGGCTTTTTTGTCTCGTTTCTTGTATAATCCTGACGACCTTGCTGACAGGGCTGGTGGGTTTAAGACTTTATTCCTTATCCCTCGAATACAGGCTTGCCAGGCTACAACAAGAAATACTGACTAAAGAGGATACATGCACCCGCCTTGAAAAGGAGCTTGCCGGCCTTATGAGTCCTTCGCGGGTCTTTGCCAAGGCAATGAACGATTTGGGAATGGGAAACGCGCCCAAGGTTGTCGTAGTAAGGGTAAATACCGGTAATGAACCGGTGTTGGCTGCACAAGGCGCAAAAGGAACGCGGATCGCCCTGTCAGAAAATCAAGAGAGGGAAGGTTCAATAATCGCCGGAATCCTGAATCTTTTCACACGCAAGGCTTCGGCGCGCCAATAAACCCGATATCTCGCCAGAGAGGATTTGCAATGTATCATGCGACGATTCCCCGGTTTTCACTGGATCATTATCCTTTTATGTTTTTTCCCGCTTTTTATTCGATTGTACCTTTTGCATTTCAACCCGGATCCAAGAGTCATATCTCAGGCGAAATCACAATATTGGGCGCGCATTACTGTAAGCACAACCAGAGGAACCGTCGAGGACACCAACGGAATTCCACTCGCCCTGTCATCTCCAGCTACCAGTTTTTTTATTGACCCGACGGTTTGGGATCCTGCAAACGCCAAGCTCCTGAAACCCTATGTTTCCAATGATCGTTACGCAAGGCTCCAGACAAAACTCCCCGGCAGGTATTTTTCCGTAGCAAGGAAGGTAGACACAAAAAAGGCAGAAGAAATTATTGCCCTGAAGATCCCGGGGCTTTTTTACATAAAAGAAACAAACCATGTGTACCCGCAAGGACGAACCCTTTCCCACGTTCTAGGGTTCTGCAACATCGATGAAAAAGGTCTGGCGGGGCTGGAGCTGTCCTGGGATCATCTGCTGTATTCGCCGCCGCAAAGCAGAATTTTTGCGAAAGATGCCAGCGGAAATATTGTGGATATTTCTCCTGAAGACGGGCTCGGCGCATCTCCTGAAACGGGTGTCCTTCGCCTGACCATAGATTCCAGGTTCCAGCACATAGTTGAAAAACGCTTGGCCGACGCCTTCGCCAAACATAAGGCTGAATGGGCCGCCATCATTATGGTCGATCCATTAAGCGGAGAAATACAGGCAATGTGCAGCATGCCGGATTTCGACCCAAACCGCAGGGAAACCTTTACACAACAAGAAGCCCTCCTGAACAACGCAATAGGCAGGGTTTACGAACCCGGTTCTACGTTCAAACCAGTCATAGCAGGAATTGCCCTTTCCAACGGGATAACGAATGTCCGGGGAAGGTTTGAATGTAAGGGTAAAATTCGTATAGCCGACGTTGTCATCCATGATATAACGTCTCATGGCAAACTCGATTTTCCAGGCCTTCTTATAGAATCCTGCAACGTAGGCATGGCCTCTATCGGCAACAGGATGGATCCCCATTTGACATACTCTTCCCTAAAGCAATGGGGGTTCGGTTCTCCCTCGGGTGTAGGTTTGCCCGGAGAGGAAGTGGGGCTTTTAAACCCTCCCGACCAATGGAGAGGCTCCGTCCCCGCCAATATTGCGATAGGACAAGGACTGGGTGTTACGCCCCTTCAGATGACGATGGCCCTTTCCGCCGTCATTAACGGAGGCCACGTAATGAAACCGTATATAGTACGGGAAGCTCTGTCTTCCGACGGAAAAATCGTTTACAAGGGAAATCCTGAAAAATTGTACACCGTTCTTTCAGACAAAACTTCGGAGTACCTCAAAGGCGTTCTGGAACAAGTCGTAACCAAAGGAACGGGACGCACGGCTTTTTTGGGTGACCCACGAGTCGGTGGCAAGACCGGAACCGCACAGGTAGCAAAAGGCGGCGTTTATTTGAAAAAAACCTACGTCTCTTCCTTTGTCGGCTTTTGGCCCGTTGAACGCCCCAGACACCTTTTGTTTGTAGCAATAGGGCACCCAAGGGGAGGAGAATATCTTGGGGGAAGGGTAGCCGCTCCGGTATTTAGGAAGATTCTCGAAGATGTGTTAAAAATAACCTCGTGATAAAAGAGAGCTTTTCCTTTTGGCTCGGTCCTGTTAAAGCTTTACAAGATAGTTGTTTTCATAAAACTCCTGGAGGTTCGCAGATGAAATTGGTCGGTATTTTCCCCATGCTCGAAAGTTACGGAGAGCTGGAAAGGGTTATTCCCCCCGATGGAATGACGCGGGAAGGGTGCGGGGCAATAGAAATAAATGATTGTTTCCACGACACGAGAAAAACAAAGGGGAACAGCCTTTTCGCCTGCGTGCCGGGTAAATGCCACGACGGGCACGATTTTGCCGATGAAGCTATCCGCTATGGAGCCGTAGCTCTTGTTTGCGAAAGGGAATTGCCCGGAAAAGCTGTTCCACAAATCATAGTAAAAGATGTACGACGCGTTCTGGGTTACATTTCCGCAAAAATCCACGGAAATCCCGCGAACTCCCTGTTCATGGTTGCCGTGACCGGGACAAACGGGAAGACCACCACGACTTATATGATACGCTCCATTCTTGAGGCGGCAGGCTATAAAACCGGGATGATAGGAACCGTTTCCTATGACACAGGGAAGGGAGCCGTCGAAGCCGACAGAACGACACCGGAATCGTCGGATGTCCAGAGAATGCTGGCGGAAATGCTTCATAACGATTGCGCCGCCTGTGTAATGGAAGCTTCATCTCACGGCCTAGTATTAGGGAGGCTGTCCGGTTGCCTTTTCGACACCGCTGTTTTTACGAATCTTACCGAAGAACACCTTGATTTTCACAAAGATATGGAGACATATTTCTCGGCAAAGTCTCTTCTTTTTACAAAATACATGAAAGAAAAATCCCTTGCGGTAATTAACTGCGATGATCCTTACGGGAAACGATTTCAGGAGATAGCCGGAGGGAAAACAGTCCTTTACGGCATCAAAAACGCCCCTCGGCAAGACGAAACATTTTTGTATGGAAAAATACGCTCCATGAATATAACGGGGTCTTCCGTCGAGATCCGGTATTTCGAGGGAAAATCCTGTTCCCGTTTCTCTCTCGAAATTCCGCTCGTTGGTCGGTATAACGTCTATAATGCCCTTGCAGCCGGCGCCTTTGGTCTGGGCTCGGATATCGACGCTGAAACTGTCCGCAAGGGAGTTTTTGCTGTAAAGACCGTTCCAGGCAGACTGGAGAAATTGCGGTTCGAAGGTGGACCTTCCGTCATAGTGGATTATGCCCATACACCGGATGCCCTCGAGAAAGTACTCGAGGCGACCAGGGAAATCTGCAAGGGGAACATCTGGCTTGTCTTTGGACTTGGCGGGGACCGTTACAAAGAAAATCGGCCGGTAATGGGCAAGATAGCGGCGCA
>JAHDOX010000167.1 GCA_018434645.1 Synergistales bacterium
GGAATCGATTTCCGGGTGTGTTTCAGGATCGGGAATATCGATCTTTTCCTTCCCCACGGCCGCGGCAATTTCAAGTATCTGATCGACGATCTTCCGGATTTCCTTCTGTGCCAGTTCCAGGGCATCCACAAGTGTTTCCTCGGAGATCTCGAAGGCTCCGGCTTCGACCATAGTGATGCCGTCTCTGTGGCCGCTCACGACAAGGTCGAGCGTACTACGCTCAAGCATGCTCTCCGTAGGATTTACTACGAGCTCCCCTTCTATACATCCGACACGTACCGCACCGACAGGTCCGTTCCAGGGTATTTCCGAAATCGCCAGGGCCGCGGACGCGCCGTTGATAGCAAGGATGTTCGGGGGATTTTCCTGGTCGACGGAAAGGGTCGTAACCACCACATGTACATCATACCTCATGTGTTGAGGGAAAAGAGACCTTATCGACCGGTCTGTCAACCTGGACGTCAATATGGCCGTTTCCGAGGGACGGCCCTCTCGTTTTATAAAACCACCGGGGATTTTCCCGGCGGAATAGAATCTCTCCTCGTAATCCACAAGCAGGGGGAAAAAGTCGAGACCTTCCCTCGGGGAATCGGTTATGCATGCCGTTACCAGAACCACCGTATCCCCCATGGTAACCTTTACGGCTCCGTTTGCCTGCTTTGCCAACTTGCCCGTTTCAAATTTCATTACCTCGCCGCCGATTTCGACGACAAACTCCTCTGACATCATGATGTTCCTCCTCTTTTTTCATTCCTTTTTTCTATCGTAAAGAGAATATCACAAACACAAGCAAAAAGGACGAGGGCATCGCCCTCGTCCTTTTAAAAAGCGACCACTTCGCAAAGCAGCGTCTTCGGGTAATTATCGGGCACTTAATGGCGAAGCCCGAGACGCTGTATCAACGTACTGTACCTGCTGAAGTCTTTCTCCCGCAGATACTGCAGCAGCCGGCGCCTTTTACCTACCATCTTGAGAAGACCGCGCTGCGAGTGGTAATCCTTTTTGTGAACCTTTAGATGCTCCGTCAACTCGCGAATCCTTGCGGTCAGTATGGCCACCTGTACTTCCGGCGATCCGGTATCGGCAGGATGTGTCTTGAATTCTTCGATGATTTCCTGCTTTTTCCCCTTTTGGATCATTTCTACCACCTCTTGAAGAAAAATCCCACAACCAAGTTGCACGGCTTAAAGCGCGCGACCGAGTGGTGGGTGAAGGTATTATACCATCCTCCAGGTTGATGGGCAAAAAGACTTTTTCGCCTGTTTTCTTTCGATTGAACGATAAGATTCCGATCATTCTGCACTCGACATTTTCTTAATTATATGCTTATATTGTTAATAATAAAGGCGAAACAGCCGGAATTCCAAGCGTTTGGAGGGAACATCATGATGAAAATACTAATCATCGAGGATAACAAGGATCTTGTACAAGTCCTTGCGGAAGGTTTCGAAGAAAACGGGTTCTTCGTCGAAAGCGCCTACGACGGCACACAAGGATTGGACAAAATCAGAACCAATGATTACGACTGCGTAGTGCTGGATGTCATGCTCCCTGGAATCGACGGGTACGAGGTAGTGGAAAGAGTCAGGGGAATCGGCAAGGACACTCCAATAATCATACTGACGGCAAAAGACACCATCGAAGACCGCGTCGAAGGTCTGAACAGGGGCGCCGACGACTATCTGGTCAAACCCTTCGACTTCAGGGAACTTCTTGCAAGGATCAACGCATTGATCCGTCGCAGGGCGGAACACAAAAGGCCCTTGCTCAAATGCGGCCCCCTTGTGCTCGATCCTGTTGCGCGGGAGTGCACCGTGGATGGTGAAAACATACCATTGAGAAGACGTGAATTCGACATCCTCGAACTCCTTTTGCGTTACGAGAACCAGGTATTCACCAGGGATCGTATAATCGCCCATGTCTGGCAAAAGGAATATGACGGAACAAGCAACGTAGTGGATGTCCACGTCAAATACCTCAGAGACAAGCTTCGTCCCTATAACCTGGATACCGTCGTAGTAACCGTTCGCGGCGTTGGATACAAAGTGACCTGCCCGAACTACGAGTAACCCTTGTTCAGGAGGAGAATTCTCCGAGGTGTCAAAAAACGGGCGAAAGGGTACGTCAGCGTTTCGAAAAGAGCGGAGATGGTCTCCACTTCGCTCTTTTCGCTTTCGAATACTGTTTTTTACGTCTATGTCGGTTTTCGCCGTCGTTTTCATTTTCTCCATCGCGATTTTCTTTTTTTTCACATGGACTGAACTGGAACAACTTGACAAAGAACAGGACCGTACACTGGGTTTTTTCGCAGAACAAATAGCAAAATCGGGCCAATTTTACCTTGACGGCCCTGAGTACGAAAAACTTCAAAGAACCATTAAAAGGCGAAACGCGGATTTACAGGTATACAGGTCTGACTTGCGGTTTTTCGACGATGTGTCATGGGCCGTAAACGGCTTTGCTCCTCTTCCTCAAACTCTGCTGCGGTCCATTATCGAGAAGGGGCCCGCGAAACAATGCACGATCGACCTCTCCGGCATGGGAATCCTGCCTGAGACATTCTGGTTGTCGCCTTTTTCTCTAAAAGCAGACAGGGTAACCCTTAGGGTTGCATGGAAACTTTTAAACCTTGAAGCTGGTGAATACTACCTTTTTTCCCTGGTGCCTCTTGACGCCTTGCTTGCTTCTCGAAGCTCCCTGCTAAAAACGATCCTTATGATGATGGGGGTTGCGGCACTTCTTTCTGCAGGAGCAGGCTATCTGACGGCCAAAAGGAGTACCAGACCCCTTGAACTGATAAACAAGGCAATCTCCAAAATTTCCATAGACAACATGAAACTGGATATTTCAATTCACGACTCCGACGGGGAAATCCGCGAGACAGTGCTGCTTATCGACAGAATGTTGGAGGACCTGTCGAAATCCATACGCCGGCTTCAGCAGTTTACCGCCGACGCCAGCCATGAACTCCGGACCCCTTTAGCTGTAATGAAAGGCATTGTAGAGGTAGCCCTTCTGAAGGACCGGGGAAAAGAATATTACGTCGGAAAGCTGCAGGAACTGGCTTTTCAGATTGAAGCCATGCAGGCTTTGGTAGGCGCATTGTTGGAACTGGCGCGACTTGATGCCTTCGAACGGCTCGAACACAAAGACTCCGTTGAACTACTTATAGTAGCCGATGAGGCGGCCACCATAGCGGAACCCTTGATAAGGCAAAAAGGGCAACACCTCGAAAAGGAACTTTCCCCGGCCCCGACCCGCGGATGGGAAGCGCTTTTAATCAGACTTGTTTCCAACCTGATCGACAACGCAGTCAAATACACTCCCGAAGGAGGAAAAATAACGATCAGAACCTACACCGATGAAATACACAAAGAAGCCGTTCTCGAAGTATCCGACACCGGAAAGGGAATGTCCGAAGACGAAATAACCCACTGTTTCGAGAGGTTCTGGCGCGCGGAAAGTTCCCGTACGAGCGTCGGTTATGGACTCGGCCTTTCTCTGGTTCTCAGGATTGCGGAACTTCACGAAGGACGGCTCGAGATAAAATCCGGACCCGTAAGGGGGACACTATTCTGCGTAAGGTTCCGGCTTGATGAACAGATACCCGGAACCTATGGGGAACCCTGACCCGAAGGCAAAAAATAAAGGGGCGGAATGCTGCGATCCGTCCCGCCCCTGGAAACCTGGATGTTACATCTTGCTCATATTCTAAGCGAAACGAAGAAAGTCCTTCCCTCCCGCATGACCAAAAGAACCACGGAATTTTTTACCTTCCCGACGGCATTTTCCCATGCCTTCAAGTCGTCCACCGGCACGCCATTGACCTCGAGGATCACGTCGCCGGGCCTTAGCCCGATCCTGTCTGATGGAGAACCAGGCTCTATATCGACTACGGCTACCCCTTTCCCGGATGGGGCGCCTGCCTTGCTCCTGATTTCCGGGGTGACGGGCCCTACACTCAGGCCCAGTCTTTTTTCCATTTCTTTCTGTGACTGTTTGCTTTCTTCCGGCTGGCCGGGCACACTGCCCAAAACTACATCTATCTTGAGCTGCTTTCCTTCACGAATCAACGTAATCCTGACCTTGTCGCCCTCCAGACGGCTCCGGACCTTGAGAGAGAGGTCGGTGTGATCTTCGATCTTTTCGCCGTCCATGGCAATAATGACGTCTCCTCGACGTATACCGGCCTTTGCGGCGGGCGAGTCAGGGATTACATCGCTGACGACCGCCCCATATTCCCCTTCAATACCGTAGGCCTCGGCAAATTCGGGAGTCAGGGGTTGTATGTAAACTCCGAGCCAACCGCGCCTCACGGTTCCATACTTGAGAAGGTCATCCAGTACCTGCCTGGCCATGTTCACTGGGACGGCAAAACCTATGCCCTGGGCGTAAGGTATGATAGCGGTATTGATCCCCACGACCTTGCCTTCCAGATTGAGGAGCGGTCCGCCGCTGTTTCCGGGGTTGATCGCCGCATCTGTCTGCAGGAATCCGTCGAAGTTTAGGTTCCTGGCGCGGACTGAACGGTTTTTCGCCGAGAGCACGCCGACGGTGACGGAGCTTTCGAAACCATAGGGGTTTCCTATAGCTATCACCCATTCACCAACCCGAAGGGCGTCGGAATCGCCAAGTTCTATGACTGGAAGACCTGTTTCGTCTATTTTTATGACGGCCAGGTCGAAGGTCGGGTCGGTCCCCACCACGTCAGCCGGGTATGACCTTCCGTTTGATAAGGTCACTTCTATCTTGTCGGCATCGGCGACGACATGGTTGTTCGTCAGGATGTAACCGTCACTGCTGACAATAAAACCAGACCCTTTCCCTTTCATGGGAATAATCCTCGAAAACCGTTCGAACTGGTCACCGAAAAATTCCCTGAAGAAGGGATCGTCGGGAAAGGGGCTGAAGGATTGCCTGACCAGCGTTTCTGTATCTATGTTGACCACCGCCGGAGATGCTTTTTCGACTATATCTGCCACAGGGTTTCCCGTGATTACATCGAC
>JAHDOX010000165.1 GCA_018434645.1 Synergistales bacterium
ATGATGATGAAATCGTTCCCGTTTCCCTGCATTTTCGCGAACTTCATGAGCCTTCCTCCATTTAACCGTTATGGGAGCACACGACTGTCATTATAGGGCAAAATTCCTTTGGATTCATTGGCTTCTGTCGGGCAGGTTTCTGGACAAAACGAGAATAAAGGGAGAATATGAGTAGCAAACCCGGCGGGGTAATAATATTACGAAACAAATATCAAGGAGGGTATGAACATGGTCAAGAAAGTCCTGATTATCGGTGGAGTCGCCTGCGGTGGCAAAACGGCCGCCCGTCTCATGAGGATCGATCCCGAGGCCGAGGTGACCATCCTCGAAAAGGGAGAGTTCCTGAGTTATGCGGGATGCGGCCTGCCGTACTATGTGGGCGGTGTGGTAAAGGAATACAAGGATTTAATGTCCACGCCGATAGGCGTTATAAGGGATGCCACGTTTTTCAGAAAGGTCAAGCACGTCGATGTGCACACAAGTCATCTGGCGACAAGGATCGACAGAAAAAACCACACCGTCGCTGCCTTGGACGTTGCCTCAGGGGAGGAAAAGACATTCCCCTATGACAAGCTCGTGATTGCTACCGGTGCGTCCCCTATTCGTCCGCCCATCCCCGGCGCGGACTTGCCGAGGGTGTTCACCTTGTGGAATATGCCCGATGCCCTGGCCATGCGGTCGGCCATTGACAGCGGAAATATGAAACGGGCCGTCATCATCGGGGGAGGACTCATCGGGATGGAGGTTGTGGAGGCGCTTTCCAATCAGGGACTGGACGTGTCGGTTGTAGACCTTTTGGAAACACCCCTTCCCGCCATGATGGATGAGGAATTCGGGATGTACCTTCTAAAGGCTCTCAAGACCAAGGGCGTAAATTTTTACGGTGGGGAGAAAGTGCAGGAAATCGTCGGGTGCAATGGGGAACTTTCCGCCGTCAGAACTGACAAGAGGGAAATTCCGGCGGACATGGTCCTCATGGCCGTGGGAGTTCGTCCCAACACGGCCATTGCGAAAGAGGCCGGCCTCGAGATTGGTGACAAAGGCGGCATACTCGTCGACCTGCATATGAAAACAAGTGATCCGGATATCTACGCCGGCGGCGACTGCGTAGAGGTGGACCATGTCCTGACGGGCGAAAAGACCTGGCAGCCCATGGGTTCCGTGGCGAATCGACAGGGAAGGGTGATTGCCGACAACATTGCCGGAATTCCGTCAACGTTTCATGGCGTGGCGGGAACGGCCATAATGAAGGCCTTCGAGTACACCATAGGAAAGACGGGGCAGACGAAAGAACAGGCCCTGGCAAAGGAGTTTGAAGCGGAAGCAGTGACTATAGTTGATGCCGATACACCGCATTTCATGCCGGGTTCAGCCTCGATAACCATCAGGCTTGTGGCTGACAGGAGAACCCGCAAAGTGCTTGGTGCCCAGGTGTTTGGACCAGGCAGGGCCGACAAGCGGCTCGACATCTTGGTGACGGCGGTGACGGGCGGTTTGACCATCGACATGCTCGGAAACACGGACGTTGCCTACGCCCCGCCGTATTCGACCGCATTGGATCCGGTAACCCACGCAGCGAACGCACTAAAGAACAAGATAGATGGGCTCATGGCATCACTGAGTCCTTCTGAGCTGAAACAAAAAATCGAAGGAGGATGGAATCCTCTCCTGGTCGACGTGCGAACTCCCGACGAAATCAGGACTCAGGGACAGTTGCCCTATGAATTCGTGAACATTCCCCTGGGCATGCTTTGGGAAAAGGCGAAGGAACTCCCCCAAAACAGGGAGGTTGTCACCTATTGCAAAATTTCCGTACGAGGCTGGGATGCCTGTGCCATTCTTTCGCGCCTGGGTTTTGAACGTGTATCTGTCCTTGAAGGCGGCATCGCCGGCTGGCCCTTCGATCTGGTAAAATAGAACCACATTCCAACGGGGTCCTGTTGAGGATCTCGAGTGAAAAGCCCGCTTCCGGACCCCCGAGCGGGCTTTTCACTTTTACGAAACCGGTTTAAGCGTAAAAGGTGTTAAGGTGTAAACGTTTCCTTCCACGACGTCAAGGAAAACGCCGATCACGAAACCTGTGGAGAGGACAGAGCGTTTTTTACGTCCCTTTCTTTATAATGGATAGAGATGCTTTCAAGAGACGGCAACGCGTTAATCGTTGAAGGATGAAGGGGTAATCCTTTTCGGTAGGGGGAAGATTATGGAGGAACGGCGCTTTTATCCATGGCAGATCGAAGCCTTCGAGACTATACAGGCGAAAGACGGCGTTCTGGCTGCCCCAACTGGATCTGGAAAGACCTGGGTGGCCTATTTGTGGGCCGGACTTCTGGACACGGAAGGTAACGTCATACCCCCGGGCAGGCGACGTATCATTTTTACGGCACCCATCAAGGCCCTGAGCAACGAGCGGTACCTCGACCTGAGGAAGATGGGGTTCGATGTCGGCATAGAGACGGGGGACTTCAAAAAAAACGAGGGTGCCGACATCATCTGCTGCACCCAGGAGATATACACCCTGAAATACGCCGGCAACCCTGGGCTTTCAGTGATAATAGACGAGTTTCACTACATTTTCGGGGACCCCGAACGGGCCCGGACATACATTGAAGGCATCAGGAATTCCCATCCCGACTCGCGCCTTTTGGTAATGTCGGCGACCTTTGGTGGCACCCACGATGTGGGCCGGTACCTCTCGAGGATCGCAGACCGCGACTTTGTCGTCTATGAGGGCAACGAGAGGGTGACCGATCTCGTCTTTCTGCCTCGAAGACCCTTCAGGCTGGAATCGATCCATGACGCCCTGGTGTTTGTCTTTTCCCAGAAAGGTGCTGTAGACCTTGCATACAAGATTGCCCGGAAAAGGAAACGCAGGAGCAAAGCTTACAGGAAAAGGCTCTATGACCTGGCTGACATCCTTGATGTGCCGAAAGTACACATGCCCCTTTTGCGCGGTGTAGGAGTCTATCACGGTGGGATGCTTCCCAAGGAGAAACTCCTCGTCGAGGCGGCCTTCAGGGAAAGGATCCTCGACGTGGTTGTAGGGACCAACGCGCTTGCTCTGGGGGTGAACCTGCCGGCTGAGCATGCCGTTTTCGCCCAGCTGGTGAAGTATCACGACAGGGAACCCATCTCGAAAAACGACTTTCTGCAAATGGCGGGCCGGGCAGGTCGTAAAGGGCTTTTCGATACCGGATATGTGACGTGGCTCAAGGATTCGCCCTACGAACAACGCAGGGCCGACACAGGGACCATTTTCAGAAAGTTGGTCAAAGCTCCCCCGGAGCGGGCTAGCGTCAGTCTCCAGCCCGATTACGGCAAGCTTCTTAAAAAACACAGGACCATCGTCGACGAGGCAGAGTTCATAGCAAAATATTCCCTTCCGCCGCTCGATGTTGCCATCGTGGAAGATGAGCTTCGCCAGGGGCTCAGGTACATAGACAGAGCAATAAGAGACATGGTGCCTTCGGGAGAGAGGGAGCGTTTCAAGGCGGTGCTCGCCGATATCTGGTACGGAGAAATGGAAATAGGGGAGAACCTCGAAATGGCCCAGCTCTTCTATTGGGACGGAAAGGCCGACGCCTTGACGGCGGCCCAG
>JAHDOX010000001.1 GCA_018434645.1 Synergistales bacterium
ATGTACTCTATGCCCTTTTTGATCTGTTCCTCCGTGTAGGCCTTGTCCGTCTCCCCGGCCTTACGCCTCCTCGTGCAGTGACGGCAGTACATGCTGCACTGGTCCGTCAATAGCAATAAACCCCTGTCGGGGTAACGGTGCGTCAATCCCGGAACAGGTGAATCCACGTCCTCGTGGAGCGGGTCGTGAAGGTCCGCCACAGAAAGCTTCGTCTCCGACAAGGTCGGCACCGCCTGCTTGCGCACCGGACAGCTCGGGTCGTCGGGGTCCATCAGCGACGCATAGTACGGCGTGATCGCCATTCGGAGCTTCGTCAGGCTGTGCTCGATACGGTCGGCTTCCTCGTCATCGATATTTATCACCTGTCGAAGCTGTTCCACCGTGGTGATTCGGTTGGCTATCTGCCACTTCCAGTCGTTCCACTCCGCCTCCGTTACATCCTTCCACAGGGGGATGCTCCTGTAGTCCCTCATAAGGCAACACTCCTTTACACAGCGACAAGATTCGCCATATTTTTTCAGGAGGACCCAAAAATGTTAATATGACAAATTGTTTAGTAATCACTTTACTCAAAAACTCTAGTTTGTCAATTGGTTTTTCTAACTGTTATGTTCTATTTGTGTATACGTAAAAATGTTTCTTATTTGGAAACAAATAATTTCTACTCGCGGTGACGTTTATGGGATATTATTTATATCGTTGAAATACGTCTGTAATCTGGAGGTGCATCATGGAAAACCGGAATCTTTTAATCACTGGAGCATCTATATGGACAGGCAATCCCGAGCGGCCCTTTGCCGAGGCCCTTCTCATGGAAGGAGACACCTTCAAGGCCGTCGGGAGCACGGAAGAAGTCCACTCCATACCCGGAGCGAAAGAAGCCCTCCGTTTCGATGCGGAAGGCGTTTCCGTCGTTCCAGGGATGACCGATGCCCATCTGCATCTGACCGCCCTGTCCCGGCAGGAAACGGCCCTTTCCCTTCATGAAACCCGTTCCAGGGAGCACCTTCTGGAACTTGTCAGGCAACATGCCGCCAATGTGGGACCAAATGATTGTATTTACGGCGTCGGTTTCGACAACTCCCGCTGGCCCGACGGGAGACTCCCCACCATGGAAGAACTGGACGGGCTTGGCATACCGAACCCTGTCCTGCTTCTACGAGTCTGTGCCCATATTCACGTCGTGAATTCCAGGGCCCTGGAGGTAGCGGGACTTTCCGCCGATATGTCCGGCCCGGGAGTTCACAGAAACGGTATGGGTAAAATGACCGGCACTTTGCTGGAAGACGCCGCCAAACCCGTCGTAGAAGCCATGAAAAAGACTATGTACGAGGGAAAGGCCGAGGAAGAGGCGCTACGGCAAACCATGGCGCGCCTTGCCGCCGAGGGTATTACAGCGGTAAACGCCTGCAGCGCTGCTTCCTACGGACTGGAAGAGAATATAGAAGCCTACCGTTCACTTGCCGCCAGAGGGGCGCTTCCCCTTCGCGTCCGGCTTTACAGCGACGAGGACATCGAAGGCTGGGAGAAATCCGGCGACGGCGATGACTGGCTGAGCTATGGCGGGAGAAAATTTTTCCTCGACGGTTCTCTCGGTGGAAGAACGGCGGCGATGTCTTTCCCGTACGTAGACGAACCCTCGACACGGGGCATACTCAATATGGATGACGAAACACTACGCCGAAAGCTGATGGTAACTCACCAAAAGGGCATTCAGGCTCAAATCCACGCCATAGGCGATGCGGCCATCGACCAGTTCATCGGCGCTCTCGAGTCGCTGGAAAACCTTGGTCCCCTTCAGGGCGGACTCAGTCACAGGCTGATCCATGCTCAGATCTGCAGGCCCGACCAGATGGACCGTCTGGCCCGTCTGGGGGCGGTTTGCGATATCCAGCCCGTCTTCGTACCGAGTGACATCCATATAGCGGAACCAAGAATCGGCAAGAAAAGGCTCACCTGGGCCTATGCGTGGAAAAGCATGCTCGAAAAAGGCCTGCTTCTCACGGCTTCAAGCGACGCCCCGGTGGAACCCACGAATCCCTGGCGTGGTATCTGGGCAGCTGCCGAACGCACCGACGACGATATGAAGCCACAGGGTGGATGGCTTCCCCGACAGAAACTGACCATTGAAGAAGCCCTGACTCTTTATACGATAAACCCGTGGCGAGCCGTAAGAAAGGAACGCCGTTTCGGCTCGATTGAAAAGGGTAAGTCGGCGGATTTCGCAGTGCTCGACAGGGACATTTTTTCGACCCCTGCCCACGAACTCAGGAAGGTTCGTCCGATAATGACTTTCGTGGGAGGAAAGCTTTCCCACGGAGACCTTTCCGACTGGGAAAAAGTTCCTTTTTGAAAAAAGACGTGGCCTCTTTCCCTTTGCGCATTTCAAGGTATACTGGTAAAAACAGCCAGGGGTGTTCCGGAGCAGGGAGATGATATCATGAAGAATCAAACCAGGACCTCGAAATGGTGTTCGCTTCTCGTTTTGGCGGTTTTTCTTCTGGTAGTACCACTATTACCGGCCTCGGGCTCCGAGAGCGGGCTGGTTTTAGAGCCGAACCCCAGGGGGCTTTTGGTTTCGGTCGTTGATGAAGCTTCCTTCGCCTCCGGCTCCGGCCTGATGCCAGGCGATATCATCAGGGAAGCCGACTTCAAGCCGCTGACAGGGACCGCGCCCGAGACCTTCCAGGACAATTTGGGCAGGCTACAGGCCAATGGCGGCTCGGCCCTCCTGAAGGTCGAACGTTCAGGTAAGGTCATCCTGATATGGATGAAAAAAAGTCTCGAATTTCAAGACCGCATCGCTTTCGACCAAACACGAAAAACACTGGAAACGGACTGGGCCAAATGCGAAAGCGCCTGGGAAAAGATACATGAAATCGTGAGAACCTCGTATCTCGAGGGAATAAACGAAGAAAGAAAAAAGGTTTTCGACGAGGCCTGCAAGCTCTTCCAATCCGCAAAAAACGAAATGATCGCTACGGAAATCCCTGCATATATACCGGAAAAAGCGGGCCTTGAGCTGGCAAAGGCCAGGAAGCATTTCATTTCAGCGGCAGGCATCAGCATCTTCGCCGCAAGGGCGCTTCAGGACGACCTCTCGAGGGGCTACATCCCCGCCGGAACAAAACGGGCGGCCTTCAGCGAAAGACAGGTCCCCCACACCGCGGAATGGGAGGAAAACTGGATTCGACAGTTTGAGTCTCTGCCCGGTGGATACAAGTCGTTTTACAAGTCCATGCTCCACTCAAGAGGCAAGGCCTTTGTCGCGCTTTTCAATGCCGAGGCTTTTATGGAATCTTATGAATAACAGTCAGATTCTCCACTGCGGTACGAAAACCCTTGCGGATAGCGTGCAAAACATATCGAGCTCGTGAAAGAAGGTGCCCCCTTTGTATCCTTTCAGAAAAATTTCTACTTTTGTAGTTTTGATACTTTTTTCGCTTTTTGCTTTCTCCAATGCCGCTTCGGCCGCTTCCGCCGAAGAATACATCAAGCTCGGAGCACAGGCGGCCGAACAGGGAGATTACGAGAAGGCCGCTGCCGCTTTCAGGCTCGCAACCAAGGCGGACCCTGAGTCGGCGGCCGCTTTCTACAACCTCGGCGTGGCATATCAGAAACTGGGCATGCCGCGTCAGGCAGAAGAAAGCTACCTCGAGGCCATACGGCTGAAGCCGGATTACACCGGCTCTTACCTGAACCTGGGGACCGTCATGAACGAGCAGGGCAGATACGAAGAAGCAATCGGCATCCTCGAAAGGGGACTTGCCCTCGACCCGCGAAACGCCGCCCTTTACTACAACCTCGGTAACGCCCTGGAGAAACTCGGCGACGACGCCAGGGCACTGGAGAGCTTTCAGAAAGTAAACGAACTTGCACCGGAGTTTCCCGACGCGTGGCACCGGTCAGGTGTAATTCTCGGCAGGATGAAACGCTACGAGGAAGCCATCAGGCACTACAGAAAAGCACTGGAACTCGACTTAAATCTGGATTCCTCCCTTTTCAACCTTGGCGCCGCCCTTGGAAACACAGGAGACTGGGAAGGCCAGGCACAAACCACGGAAAAACTTCTGGAGCGCCGTCCCGACCTCGCCCTGGGCTGGTACAACCTCGGAGTGGCCAGATGGCGACTTGGACAAATACCCGAAGCGACGGTGGCCTTCCGTAGGGCCACCGAACTGGATTCGGGATATGCCTATGCCTGGAACAACTTGTCCCAATGCCTGACCAAAACCGGTGAATATGTCGACGCCGTGGTCACGGCAAGAAAAGCTGTCGAGCTCGAACCTGGCCTTGTCGCGGCCTGGAACAGCCTGGGTCTTGCGGCGCTAGGCGCCGAGGATCTTGGGGCCGCCGAGGACGCTTATACAAAGGCCCTAAAGCTTTTGCCCGATTCGCCCGAAGCCCATTTTGGTCTTGGCCTCATTTCGGCCTTGAGAGGCAACAGGCAGGGTGCCCCGGACAGGATAAAAATCCTCGAAAAATTGCAAAGCCCTCTGGCCGAACAGCTGCGAAAACAAATAAGCAGGTAAACTCTCAGGGCGGATTTTTGGGAAAACACCAGAAGAAAAAATAAAGACCTTTTCGGGAGGCAGACCATGAAAACAAAGAAAGGGTTTCTCGTACTTTTGGCGGCAGCTCTGATTTTTTGGCCCATTACGGCCTTTGCAGGACCGGACGGCGGCGAACCCGTTGCGCCCGACCCCGTCCAGGCGGCCAACAACTTCATTACCGGCCTCACGGGAAGCTCACCCGCCGCGCTGGGGCTGGCCTCCGATGCGCAGGTTTTGGCCGCCATCGGCGAGGCTGTCTTGAAGGGCGACTTCGGCGGTGCGGCAGAAAAACTGGGTGACTTCACAGCCGGCAAGTTAATCGGCTATACAGCCCCCGCCATAGGACAGATCATCGCCATAGGAAACATAGGGAAAATGGCCGGCGATGCAGCCGTTACCTGGGTGGGGCAAAAAAACTTCGAAAACATCTACGCCACCATGCTCAAAACGGTCGGTCCCGTCGAGAAATGGCCCAGAACCAGGGAAGAGGCCGCAAGGGACGAATTTTTCCAGGCCACCATGGCCGCCGAATATCGTTATCTTGAGACCTATCTTATCGAGCGGGGTTTTGCCGCCAACCGAGCCGAAGCGGAGAAAGTGGCCGTGGACATGATCCTCGCCAAGGGAAACTTTGAGCGTCTCTGCGACGAATATGGGCTCAAGGGCAAGGACCGCACCTATGAGAAACTCCAGCGGGAGGTCCGGATAGAGGCGGAAGTTGCCGCCGAGATAGCCAGGGAG
>JAHDOX010000133.1 GCA_018434645.1 Synergistales bacterium
GAAGAGAAAATAAAGGAAACCATAGATTCAATGATTCGCCCCGCCCTGCAAAGCCACGGCGGAGATATCGACTATATCGGTTTCGACTTCGGAAATGGAGTGGTTACAGTCAAATTGACAGGGGCCTGTGGAAGTTGCCCCTTTGCCCAGGAAACCCTCCGTGCTCAGGTCGAGGCAGTTTTGAAAAAAGAGATTCCCGAAATATCCCGGGTAATGCGTGGAGACTAGGTCCGCAAGGCCTTTTTAAAAGATGAAGAAGGGGTGATCGTGACCATTCCTGCGGAATCTATGATAGTCGTGCCAAACGATGAGGCAATGGCCCGGTTTCTCGGACAACAGGATGAGAACCTGAGGCTTATAGAACAACGTTATCCCGTTCGACTTGTGGTCAGGGACAAGGAAATCTCCGTGCAGGGTCCCGACGCGGACGTGGTGGACATGGTGACGCGGATTGTTTCACAGCTTGTAGGCGTGGCCAAAAAGGGTCATATACTCAAGCCGTCCGTCGTCAGCTATGCCATGAACGTATATGCGGAGCACGAGAACGTCGACCTGGTTTCCCTTTACGAAGACGTCATATGCATGACCTACAGGGGAAAGCCCATACGGCCTCGTACGACGGGGCAAAAAAAATACGTGGACGCCATTAGGGGAAACGACGTTGTCTTCGCCATAGGGCCTGCGGGCACGGGCAAGACCTACCTGGCTGTCGCGCTTGCCGTAGCCGCCCTCAAGGATGCGGCCATAAGCAGGATAGTCCTGGTGCGCCCGGCCGTAGAGGCGGGCGAAAGCCTGGGGTTTCTTCCCGGAGACCTGCGCGAGAAGGTGGAACCCTACCTGAGGCCCCTGTATGACGCCTTTTACGAAATGTTTTCGCCGGAACGGTTCATGAAATATGTCGAGAAAAAGGTCATTGAGATAGCGCCGTTGGCCTATATGCGCGGCAGAACCCTCAACGACAGTTTCATCATACTCGACGAGGCGCAAAACACCACTCCGGAGCAGATGAAGATGTTTCTCACGCGCCTGGGGTTTGGTTCGAAGGCGGTAGTAACGGGGGATATAACCCAGATTGACCTGCCTGTCGGCAAGAATTCAGGCCTCAAGGTGATACAGTCCGTATTGAAGGATATCCCGGGAATCGAGTTCGTGTCCCTCGGTAGAAGCGACGTGGTGCGCCACGAGATCGTCCAGAGGATTGTGCAGGCCTACGAGGATTATGAAAAACGGCGAGAAAAGCCACGGTAGGGTTTTACCCGCAATTTCAGGTTTTTCGAAAATCAGGTCTTTCTTCTTCGAATCCGGGAACCAGGTTATCGCGACGCTGGTCCTGGTCGTTGCTGTTTCCCTTGTTTATGTCGGCGGCTGGTGGCTTGACACCGGACGTTCTTCCTTTGCGAAGGGCGAACCCGCTCCCAGGACGTATTTTTCGCGGTACCGAATGAAGTACGTCGACGAGAAGGCTACAAGTGAGTCGCGGCAGAAACAGGCGGAAAAGCTCGTCGGGGTACTGGTAAAAAACCGGAACCCCGACGACCTGGAACAAAAACTCGAGATGATTTCGGAAGGAAAGACAGAGGGGCTTTTGCCCGAGGATCTGGCGGGTCTTCTTATGGGTCTTCCCGAATCGTCGAGAAGGCGTGTTCTGCGTGTCGTGGCCTCCGTAGACAAATCCTTTCTCGAAGGACAGCCGGAACAGTACAAAGGGGAAGCAGTGTGGCAAAAATTAAACGATACGGACCTGGGAAGTGCAGAAAAGAACCTGGCCTATCAGGTCATAAACCATTTAATGCAGCCCGTTTCTTTCATAGACGAAGAAGCCACTTCTGAATACCGGTCCTACATTCAGGAGAAAATACAGCCCATCGAAAGGACGATCTCCGCAGGTGACGTCATTGTGAAAGAAGGCGAGACTATCACGCCCGGAATCGCCGCCATACTAAGGTCGCAGGGATATACGGAAAGGGTCTTCCCTTATGAGGGGCTTTTTTTTGTCGTGTTGCTTACTGTGGCCTGGTTTTCCTGGTACTTGTGGTATCAGCGGCGCAGCGGCTACCATCTGCAAAAAAAAGAATGGGGGTTCCTTGTTACAACCCTTTGCGCGGCATGGGTTTTTCAGTATCTATCGCGTATCTATGGCGGAGATGATTTCGGGACCCTGGCAATGTCGGCCTGGGTTTTTCTTTGTTTTCCGCCTGCCCTTGCCTTTCATCTAGTTCTGGGAGCCGGAGTGATAGGGGCCTTCGCTTCCGCCGGCACCGACCTTGCAGGGGTAATACTTTCTTCGGTACTGGCGCTCGCGCTTGCATGCGTGGGGTCTGTCATTCTTCCCGGCGTCGACAGGCGGCGCAGGCTTTTTTGGTCTCTTGCAGCGATAGGCACGGTTTCCGCGGTGGCCGTTATCTCGTGCAGGTGGGCTCTGGGGTTGGAAATATCGCTCAATATCGTCGCAGTGTACGTGCTCTCCGTCTTTTTCTGGACGATTGTGGCAGTGGCCCTTCTGCCTGCATGGGAGTCGCTCTACGACATCCTCACACCCACCAGACTGGTTGATTTGAGCCACCCCTCCCATCCGGTTCTCAAAAGGCTTCAGCTCGAGGCGCCCGGGACCTACCACCATTCGATCATGGTCGGGACCCTTGCGGAAGTGGCCGCAGAGAAAATCAACGTCAGGTCTCTTCTGGTAAAAGCCGGTGCCTATTACCACGACATCGGCAAACTCAAAAGACCGCAATTTTTCGTCGAAAACCAGCAGCCCGGTGAAAACGTGCATGACGCCCTGGCTCCAACCATGTCCGCCCTGGTTATCATTTCCCACGTAAGAGATGGTGTGGAGATCGCTGGAAAGTACAAGTTGCCCCGAAGGATTTGCGACTTTATTCAGGAACACCATGGCACCACGTGCCTGCATTATTTTTTCAAAAAGGCCCGGTCAAGTGAAAAGGATATTCCCATGGAGCAGTTCTGCTATCCGGGCCCCAAGCCGTCAAGCCGGGAAACGGCCCTGGTCATGCTCGCCGATTCAGTGGAAGCCGCGATCCGTTCGGCCGGCAGCACCGTGCTGGATACGCGGGACATAAGGGAATTAGTTACCGACGTGATAGAAACCAAGATCCAGGAAGGACAGATCGACAACGTGGATCTTACCTTGAAAGAGATATCAATGATACGGGAGAGTTTTATAGAGTCGCTCAGGCACATGTACCACACCAGAAAGGTAACTCCGGTGGAAGAGAAAAAGGGGAGCTTGCAACCCCTGGAAGGGAGTCGGGCCGATGGCTCTTAGAATCGAAATGGACGAAGGCGAAAGCAAGGTTCTCGACGCGATTCGGATTCCGCTCCTGGAGGAGACCATCGAAAGCCTGTGGAATACGTTGGCTCCGGGGCGCCAAAAGCCTGCAGTTGTCAGGATCGACTTGTCAGTGGCCGACCCCGGGAGGATGAGTGAGCTTAACGAGACGTACCGCGGTGTAAAAGGCCCGACGGATGTTTTGGCCTTTCCCCTGTGGGAAACCGAAAGGGGTGTTTTTTCGCCGACCGGCGAATGGCCC
>JAHDOX010000052.1 GCA_018434645.1 Synergistales bacterium
AAATAATCAGATGGTGCGGAAAAAACCGCAAGTTGGGAAAATTCCTTATGGCGCCTGCTTTGTGGCTGCAGTATCTTACCACCAGAGAGCCAGACGAGTCGCAGATATCCGTGGCTTTGAGGGCACTCACAGTCGCTTTGGGAGAGGAAAATCCTACCAGGGAAATTGCAGGCGGTGAAACTGATGGAAATAGCAAAAAAGCTTGACGAGGTCGAGGACTCCTACATGGAGCTCGAAAAAAGAATGGCGGAACCCGGCGTGGCGAAAGACCTTCAAAAGCTCCAGGAGCTTGCGAAAAGGCATGCCGGGATGGAACCGGTTGTTCAAACCTACAGGAAATACAAGAAAATCGCCCAAAGGATCGAAGAAGCCAGGTCTTTCCTTCACGGTCCTGACAAGGAACTGGAGGAGATGGCCCGGGAGGAAGTCGAGATGCTTGAGCCGGAACTCGAAAAACTTGAGGAAAAACTCAGGGTCCTCCTGTTGCCGAAAGATCCGAACGACGAAAAAAGCGTCATCATGGAAATAAGGGCTGGTGCCGGTGGCGAGGAAGCCGCACTCTTCGCCGGAGACCTTTACAGGATGTATGCCAGGTATGCCGAGCGCAAGAACTGGAAGGTTGAAATACTCACGAGCAACGAGACGGGAATAGGCGGCTACAAGGAAATAGTCTTCAGAATAGACGGTCACGGAGCGTACAGCGAGCTCAAGTACGAAAGCGGAGTACACAGGGTACAGCGGGTCCCCGTTACCGAATCGGGCGGCCGCATACATACCTCTACCGCGACGGTGGCGGTGTTGCCGGAGGCAGAGGATGTCGATGTGGACATCCGCCAGGAGGACATCAAGATAGACACCTACCGCGCGAGTGGAGCCGGAGGACAGCATGTCAACATGACCGACTCGGTGGTGCGGATAACCCATTTGCCAACCGGGATCGTCGTAACGTGTCAGGACGAACGGTCCCAGATAAAAAACAGGGTAAAGGCGATGAAACTTCTGCGCTCAAAGCTTTTGGACCTCGAAATCCAACGCCGCGACGCCGAACTTGCCGCCGAACGCAAGGGACAGGTCGGAACGGGTGACCGGTCGGAACGTATAAGGACTTATAACTTCCCCCAAAACAGGGTAACCGATCATCGAATCGGTCTTACACTCCACAAGCTCGAAAGCATGCTGGAGGGAGATTTGGAAGAAATCCTCTCCGCCCTGTCATTTGCGGACCAATCGGAGAAACTGAAGCAATTGGAGGCATAGCTTCATGGAGTTGGGCAGGGCAAGGAGTCTTGCCGTAACACTTCTTGAGGATGCCGGCATCGAAAGCGCCGACCTTGAGGCTGACCTGTTGCTTGTATGGGCAACGGGATTTCAAAGGGGCTATATTCACGCCCATCCGGAAAAAAATCTTACCGAAGACCAACTCAAAACGTTTTTCGAAGCGACGGAAAGACGATGCGGCAGGGAACCCTTGCAGCACATAACGAAGGAAGCAGGGTTTTTTGGTCTTTCCCTTTTGATCGAACCGGGTGCCCTGGTTCCAAGGCCGGAGACGGAGATAGCCGTAGAGGCCGCCCTGGAAAGTTTCAGAGGTGGTCTTTTCGTCGACTGGGGTACGGGAAGCGGTTGTATAGCCGCGGCCATTCTTGAGAATGCGCCCCGTTCGTTTTGTGTGGCCGTAGAGCAATCGCCGGGCGCAATAAGGATAGCCTGGAGGAACTTCAAAAAACTTGGCCAGATTTCACGGGTCCTGCTATGGCACGGGAGCGACCCGTGGCAGGTACCGCTTAAAGCGCGTTCGGCAAGCCTGTTGATCAGCAACCCGCCTTACATCCCCGATTCGGTCATTCCGCTGCTGATGCCCGAAGTGCGCCTCCACGACCCATTGAGTGCCCTTTCAGGGGGCAGTGACGGCCTTGACGCCTACAGGATCCTGCTGCCCTGGGCATGGCATGTCCTCGAAACGGGAGGGACTCTGGTCCTCGAAACGGGAGGCAAGGAGCAATGTGAGAGAGTCAAGATGCTGGGAGCTTTCGGTTTCCGGTGCGAAAAAACACTGTGTGATTTTTCTGGAATCGCACGTGTTCTTGTGTTGAAAAAAGAGTGAGTCCTGCTTTTATAAAAATGCTTACTTCAACCTTTGGGGACAGCCGGGAGCTAGTTTGATACAATAAAGGAAACTTTCATAAAACCAGGTTTGCAAAATCTTCGGGAGGTAAAGAGTGCATGGAAAAAAGAGAGCTTGTCATAATAGGTGCAGGGCCGGCGGGATTGACCGCCGCAATTTACGGAAAAAGGTCGGGTCTGGATGTGCTGGTTCTTGAAAAGAGTGCTCCAGGGGGACAGATCAACGTTACCGACGAGATAGAGAACTGGACTGGAACTATTCATACGAGCGGTCCTGAACTGGCCGAGAGTTTCAGGAAGCACGCCGAGCATTTCCGCGCGGAGTTTCGCGAGAGTGTCGTAGAGGGTATCGAACTGGGCGACGGC
Organism: Synergistales bacterium; assembly: GCA_018434645.1. Classification (GTDB taxonomy): domain Bacteria; phylum Synergistota; class Synergistia; order Synergistales; family Thermovirgaceae; genus UBA1876. The sequence continues at coordinate 2,491 of JAHDOX010000052.1, forward strand.
AAGAAGATCGTCAAGACCGATTCGGGTGAGATAGAGGCGGAGGCGGTGATCGTGGCCACCGGCGCGAGCTTCAGAAAGGCAGGCGTCAAGGGAGAGGAAGAATTTACCGGCCGCGGGGTGAGTTACTGCGCAGTCTGCGACGGAGCCTTCTTTGAAGATGAGACAGTTGCCGTCATAGGTGGCGGCAATACTGCTGTGGAAGAGGCGGTCTACCTTACCCGGTTTGCCTCCAAAGTCTACATAATACACAGGCGCGACAGTTTCAGGGCCGACAGGACAGCTACAGAGCGAGCCCTGACCAATGAGAAGATAGAGGTAATATGGAACAGTGTGTTAGAAGAAATCGCCGGGGACGAAATGGTTGAAAAAATCCTCTTGCAAAATGTCAAAACCGGAGAAAAGAGCGAACTGCCTGTTGCCGGTGTCTTTGTCTTCGTCGGAATGGAGCCCAACACCGGTTTCATGAAAGATCTGGTGGAAACTGCGCGTGGGGGATGGATCAAGACTAACGACCGGATGGAAACAAGCGTGGAAGGTGTTTTTGCCGCCGGAGACGTAAGGAACAAGTTCCTCCGGCAAGTCGTCACCGCTGCCGGAGATGGTGCCACTGCCGCTATGGCGGCTTACGGCTACATTTCAGAACAGCTTCATTTGAGGCGCAAGGTCCTGGACCCGGAACACGTTTACGTTTTTCTCTATTCGAGCATAGACAAGGACCAGGTGCGACTGGCCGGCGAGGCGGAAAACCTCGCGGAAGAGAAAGAAGACCTTGTCGTGCTCGACGGATATAAAAATGCGAGAATGACCGAAAAACTGGGCCTTTCCGAGTTGCCGGCCCTTTTGGAGCTGGAAAAAGGACAAATCAGGCGCAGTGAAAAACCGAAGGACCTTGCGTCGATAAAGGACTTCATCGGAGTTTGAAGGCAAGCTGCCCTGGATGGTGCACAAATAAAATGACGGGGCGAAGGCCAGTTCCGGAAAACAAAAGAGGGGGAAACGACAGGTGATCATTACAGTCACGCTAAATCCCGCCGTCGACGAAGAATACGTCGTTCCCGAATTCAGACCAGGAGGCTGGTTCAGAACGAGCAGCACCGACCGGTCGCCCGGTGGCAAGGGTATAAACGTCTCCCTGATAATGGCGCAGCTGGGGTACACCACGGCTGCGATGGGCTTTCTGGCCGGTTTCAACGGCGAGTATATCAGGGATGCGCTGAGACGGAAGAGAATAACCACTAACTTCGTACATGTCCGCGGGGAGACGCGCACCAATGTTTATATCGTGGACGAAATCGGCCGGGTGGAAACGGGAATAGCCGAGAGCGGGCCTTACGTTCCCGAGGGAGCGGCTTCGAGGTTTCTTGTCAACTATGACAGGATGTTGGCGAGGGCTAACCTTGTCGTCATAGGTGGCTCCCTTCCTCCGGGGGTGCCCCTCGATTTTTACCGGGAATTGGTGCTGCGGGCCAAAAGCCGGGATATACCTACAATAGTCGATGCGGCCGGGCCGCCCCTCATGGAAGCCCTGGAGGCTGGTCCGACGATAGCCAGGGTTGACCGTCGGTTCATGTCGAGAATGGCCGGAGTGTCCCTTACCTCACTGGACAACATTATAGAAGTGGTCTCCAGGGTTCATGACCAGGGGATAGACTGGGCCCTTATTTCCTGCAGGAATTACGGAGAAGTTTTTTTTACGCCCGAGGGTATATACCTCGCAGAGCACGAGCGCAAGGGGCTTGTCTCCCTTTTCGGGGCAGATGACGCGTTGATAGCAGGTCTTGTGGCAGCAAGGGAAGAGGGTATGGGTGTAGAAGAGACCATCCGTTTCTCTACTGCCTGTGCTTGGGAGGATGCTCTTCATTTTGAAAAAGGGATAAGAGGAAGAGAAGCTGTCGAAGAGCTCCTGGAAAAAGTACAGATAAAGAAACTGGAATGACTTGCACATGCACAAATAAAGGCCACGTGCTCTTCGTCTGTTCTGGAAACACCTGCAGGAGCCCGATGGCCGAGGCCTTTGCAAACCATTATATTGGCGAAGAGGGCCTGGATCACATCTTCTTCGCAACTTCGGCGGGTACGGCGGTCTGGAAACGACTACCTGCAGCCGTACCCGCGGTTTGCGTCATGAAAGAGTATGGTCTCGATATTTCCAGGCACAAGGCAAAGAGCGTCGAGGATGTGTTTATACCAGATACCTTTCTCATACTTGGGATGACTAAAGAACATGTCGATTTGCTTAAATGCCTGTTCCCCGAAAAAGCGTCCTGCGTTTTCCGATTTACAGACTATGTCTTTCCTGAAGAGCCTTTGTGCGGCGATATCCCGGATCCTTACGGGCTTGACCTTGAGGCTTACAGGTATGTGGCCGGAATACTCGACAGGCTTGCCAGGGGCCTTGTAAAAAGGCTTTCTAAGGAGCGGGATTCCTTTCAAACCAAGTAGGCCGGGTTTGCTCCCGGATGCTTTGGAAATTTCCGTAAAACGGTAAGGTGGATTACAATTTCAATGAGGATCGTCGGTCCGCAGGGACAAATGTAACGTTGTTATTTTGAATTATTCGGCCTGCGGACCGATGAAGAAGGTTTTGAGACGGTAAGGTGCTTTTTAGGAAAAAACCAAAACCAATCAAAACCAAGAAAACATGACACACGAACTGGCGTTCGAGTGTGTCGTTCCGCAGGGAC
>JAHDOX010000066.1 GCA_018434645.1 Synergistales bacterium
CCGCGAGGAAGGCGGTTTCACTGTCACGGCAGATCCTTCCCTTTTGTCAGAAGTAAGGGAGAATCTGGAATCTGTGGGCTATTGCGTCGAAAGGGCGGAACTGGACATGATCCCCAAAACGCAGGTAACGATTGGTTCCAGGGAAGAAGCAGAAAAGATACTCAAGTTTGTGGATGCCCTGGAAGATCACGATGACGTACAAAACGTCTACGCCAACTTCGATCTCCCCGACGAAATCCTGGAAGAAATCTCAGGTTAAAACCATGACGCTATGCCTCGGTATCGACCCAGGCCTCGGAAGACTTGGTTTCGCAGTGGTGAAAAGTGACGGTTCTTCCTACAAGGCACTCGAGTACGGAGTAATCGAGACTAGGGCCCAAACGGCATTGCCCGAACGACTTTCTCTTGTCTATTTGAAACTCGAGGAAATAATAAGAAGCCGAAACCCCCAGCTTTTGACGGTGGAAAAGCTTTTTTTCGGGCGAAACAGGACGACGGCGGAGATGATCTTCCAGGCAAGGGGAGTAGTCCTTTTACTTGGGGCGCTTAACGGGCTGCGGGTAGCCGAGCCAACGCCCTCCCAGGTTAAAACAGCTGTTTGCGGAAACGGCAGGGCCCAGAAACGACAGGTTCAGCTGATGGTTCAACGTCTCTTCGGCCTTCCTGAAATTCCCAGGCCTGATGATTCGGCCGACGCTCTTGCCGTAGCCATCGCCGGGATAGTAATCACGGAATTCGAGGACCGGGCGAGAGGAGTTGCCGTAAATGCTCCGCTATCTTGAAGGTCTGGTCACCGAAAAACAGGACGATGGAATCTGCCTCTTTGTCCATGGTTTCGGCTTTTACCTTTATTGCTCGAAGAGTGTCATCAACTCGGTAAACGAGGGCGATCAAAGAAAAATCTACACTCATTTGCAGGTCGGCGAAAACGCATTGGGACTTTACGGTTTTATGGAGGAGGAAGAAAGAGAGCTCTTCCAGCTGCTTTTAACCGTAAAGGGAGTCGGGGCAAGGATGGCCATGTCCTTTTTGCGACATCTCGACCTTGGTGAGATCGCCGAAGCTATATCGACGTCACAGGTAGAACTTCTGTCGACAGTGCCGGGAGTAGGCAAAAAAACCGCGGAGCGGGTATGCTTTGAACTCAAGCAAAAAATCGAGAAATCATCGGCTTCGTCTTTGATGCCTATCCTGGGAGACAGGCATGTTACCGGGACGGTCCTGGAAGCTTTGGCAGGCCTCGGGTTTTCGCCCGGAGAGGCCATGAGGGCCGTTGCTTCGGCTTCAAGGCAGGATTCGGCCGCCGCAGAAACGGAAGAAAAGCTTCTTCAGGCGGCACTCAAAGAGTTGCAACGACGCACATAGTGAAGGGAGTTTCCCATGACCGAACGTTCCGGAAGGATCGTAGACATGTCAAGCAGAAGTCCAGATGAAGATTCGCAGGGCATCAGGCCGACTTCCCTTGAGAGTTTCGTCGGACAGGCGGAACTCAAGGAAAAGTTGTCGATTTACATAAAAGCCGCGATGATGAGAGGCGAAGCGCTCGACCATTGCCTTTTTTACGGTCCCCCGGGGCTGGGCAAGACCACCCTGGCCGGAATCATCGCCAGGGAAATGCAAGGGCAGATACGCATCACTTCGGGGCCAGCTCTTGAAAGGGCCGGAGACCTTGCGGCCATTCTTTCAAACCTGCAGCCCATGGATGTTCTTTTTATCGACGAGATTCACCGCTTGTCTCCTGTAGTAGAAGAAGTCCTTTACCCCGGCATGGAGGATTTTTCGCTGGATATTATCGTAGGAAAAGGGCCCATGGCACGAAACATCAGGCTCACCCTTCCGCCTTTTACGCTGGTCGGAGCCACGACTCGACTTGGTCTCATTACGTCGCCTCTTCGGGCCCGTTTCGGCATAGTGGAGCAGTTGAACCTCTACGAACCTGACGAACTGGTAGAAATAGTCATGCGCGGGGCGGCGTTTTTGGGTGTGGATATTTCACATGAAGGAGCGCGACTCATAGCCAAGCGGGCCAGGGGAACACCCAGGATTGCGCTGAGATTGCTAAGGAGAGTGCGCGATGTTGCCGAGGTAGGGGAACACAAGATAATAGACGCTAAACTCGCATGTAAAGCACTGGACATGCTTGGAATAGACAGTGCAGGTCTAGACGAGTGTGACAGGCGGTACCTGAGGGCCCTTGTAAATCTTTTCGGCGGAGGGCCTGTTGGCTTGTCCACGTTATCGGCGGCTCTCCAGGAAGAAAGCCAGACCATAGAGGACATATACGAGCCGTTTCTTATACAAAAAGGGCTTATAGAAAGAACTCCCAGGGGACGAAAGGCAACAGGCAAGGCCTATTCCTATCTGGGTGTTAAGGAACCGGATGCGGAATTCCCCCAAAAACGGCTGGGACTTGTCGAGGATGAGGATATCTGAAAAAGGAGGTGACTGGTAATGATCCAGGTTGTAGGAAAAGTCTTCCTGCTTGTGGGTGTGTTACTGGTCATTCTCGGTCTCTTTATGATCCTTGCAGGTAGGATGTCCGTGCCCTTCGGGAAACTGCCAGGCGACATCGTCATCAAACGCGATAACTTCGTCCTCTTTGTCCCCTTGGTATCGATGCTGGTATTAAGCCTTGTGCTTACAGTTGTCTTGAACGTTATCTCCCGGTTTTTCAGGTAAAAACGGGGATTTTATCCCTTGAATCCAGGAGGTTTCCAGACTTATGGCAAAACGAAAGGTAAATCTTGCATCAACCGTATTTTTTGCGGTCCTTTTATCCGCCTTCTTGTTTATCCCAGCGGGGCCCCTGCCGGCCGATGCAGCTGTGAAAACGATCCGTGTCGGTGTAGCCATGGACCAGACAAAGGGTACTCTGTACTCCTCTGGTACGATGACTTTAAAAGATGCAAAGGGAAAAACCTTGACACGAAAGGGCAGCTTGTCAATTTCCGTAGATCGTTCAGGGAATTTCATAACCGCCGGCAATGTATCACTTCAGCTTCCAGTGGAGATAACCGGGAAAAACCTTCTGCAATGGGGCAACCATCCCTATCGCGGAAGTCTTCGCTTGGTCCCCGCAAACAAAGGTTTTACAGTCGTAAATATAGTTGATACAGAAAACTACTTGCGAGGAGTCCTCAAGATGGAGGTAAACCCCTCCTGGGGGATGGAGGTTCTGAAGGCTCAGGCGATTGTGGCACGTACCTATGCCTTGAGGAACCTCGGAAAACATGGCAAGGAAGGGTACGATCTGTGCGCCCTGCAGCATTGTCAGGTTTACAGAGGCGTAAACGCCGAAGACAGCCGCCTTACGAAAGCAGTAGAAGCGACAAGGGGAATCGTTGTCGTAACTGAAAAAGGGGATTACGCCGTAACGCCCTACCATGCCGACAGCGGAGGGCATACGGCGAATGTGGCCGATGTATGGAGCGGTGATATTCCCTACCTCCGCGGTCGACCCGAACCATTTGTCTACGAATCACCTTATTCAAACTGGCAGGTATCATTGACCTTGCGCGAAATAGAGGAAGCGCTGAAGCCCAGGGGGCTCCGTGTCGGCAATCTGACTGAAGTTCGCGTTCTGGAAACCGATCCGGCCGGAAGAGCCGTTTATGTGGGTCTTGTTGGAGACCAGGGCCGAATGAAGATGAAAGCGAGCATCTTTCGGTTGGCCCTTGGCAGCTCGAGAATAAAAAGCACATTGTTTACCATATCCCAGCCGACCCGGCCGCGAGAACAAACAAGCTCATTCGCGCCTTCAAAGGGGGCAGTCAGAGGAAATATCCTTTCAACTCACGATGAAAGGGCTCTCATAAGCATGATCGAAGGGGGCGCTTTTACCTCCGAAGAAATGATGGACATGCTGATGCATCCGGAAAAACGTCCTGAATATCTTCGGCTTGCCTTCAAAAGGCGAAGCGGTGTCGAGAAATAGCCGACTCCCAGCCTGCCTGTCTCCGGAGGGATAATGATAGCCGGGAAAGGATGGGGGCATGGTGTCGGAATGTCTCAATGGGGCGCCAGGAAAATGGCCGAAGAGGGATGGGATTATTCGAAGATAATCGGTTACTATTACCCCCGGACTCATCTCAAACGGGACTACCGGTAACACTTGCTTTTTTTCTTGAGGCAAAACTCTATGGATCATTTGAATAACAACGGTTATTTCGATATAAATGCCTACGAATATTACCTTCCTCAGGAGCTTATAGCCCAGAACCCCGCAGACCCGCGGGACAGCTCCAGGCTCATGGTCGTGGATCGCGAAAACGGCAGGATCACTCACTCCATATTCAGCAATCTGCACTCATTCCTGAAAAGCGGTGATTTGCTGATGCTTAACGATACCAAAGTCTTCCGCGCAAGGCTCAGGGGTGTGAAAAAAGGTGGGCAGGCAGAGGTGGAAATACTGCTTCTGAGGCCCCTCGATTGCCTGGAAAAAGAGTGGGAAGCCTTGGTCCGGCCCGGCAAAAGACTTAGTCCCGGAGCAAGTGTCATTCTGAAAGACAAAACGGAAATCGTCATCGGCGAAAGCACCGGAGCAGGCACTCGTCGGGTGGGCTTTCCTGGAGGTTGCTACGTCAGGGCCCTAATGGAAAGGATAGGGGAGGTGCCGCTTCCCCCATACATAAAAAACACTTCCGCTCCTTCCGAAAGGTACCAGACGGTGTACGCCGACAAAAGCGGTTCGGCGGCGGCACCTACTGCAGGTCTCCATTTTACCGAAAGGGTCTTTCGGCGGCTCGACGAAAACGGCGTGGAAAAGGCTTTTTTGACTTTACATGTCGGGCTGGGGACGTTCAGGCCCGTGAAAGAAAATGACATAAGAAATCACAAAATGCACGAAGAATACTGCAGCATAGACAAGGAAACATCGGAAAAGATAAATCGGACCAGGCGACGAGGCAATAGGGTGATAGCGGTGGGAACGACCGTTGTCCGCACTTTGGAAAGCCTTGCCGATAAAAGGACCGGCGAGGTTAATCCGGGAAGCCTTTGGACGAAAGCCTATATTTATCCAGGGTACGCTTTTAAGGTCGTAGACGCTATGGTGACTAATTTCCATCTTCCCAAAAGTACTCTTTTAATGCTGGTCGCTGCATTCGCAGGGAGGGACCTCATCCTGGAAGCCTATGAAGAAGCTGTCCGCATGCGGTACAGGTTTTTTTCCTTCGGGGACGCCATGCTGATAATTTAGTTAAGGAAAGTATCTCTTTCCTTGATGCCTGATGGTGGCTTGCAGAGAAGGTTTTTCCCTTCATCTTTCAATTTGTGTTTTATGCAATCCAGTTCTATTGAAACTCCTATGCCCGGCCTTGAATTCACATCGAAGAGACCGCTCGTCTTTATCTCTTTCAAGGCCCTATAGGCCGTCCTGTCGGAGATGCCGACCAGCGAAGCTATTTCATTGAAACAAAATCTATTTTCACCCCATAGCGAATTCTGCAAAAGGCATCCTAGCAGAAGCAGCCTGGCACCCATCGAAAGCCGGAGGGTCATGATATTAGCAACGGAGACGACAATATCTTCAGGAAAGGTTCCTGACAAGGGAGGGACGAAATTTTCTTCTTCAAAAGTTCTTGAAGCTTTCACCTGCGTATGATTACGCAGTTTCTCCACTGTTTGTTCGAGTTCGTGAAGGATAGTACCGATGTCTTTTCCCCCACGGTTCACGAGAGCCACCTCTTTTGAACTTGAAATGTAATAACCTGCCTTAAGGCATCTTCCCTTTTGGAGGAGTCTTTGTCAACTTCCAGCCTGCAGGTGCATAATATAAAGGTAAAACAAAAGATTCTGAAAGGCCACGAGGTCGGGGGTGTTAGAAATGTGGAAATGGGGAGCCTTAATGCCTCACGCGCCCATCATCGTTCCCGAAGTAGGTGGAATCCGAAACCGGGAATGCCTGTCATCGGTCAGGGCGATGCAAATGACGGGTGAAAGGACGCGACTTTACGTACCTTCCTTCTTGCTGGTGCTCAACCCCCATGCCCCTTTTGGGGGAGGATGTACGGCCCTTTACGCTCGGGAATACTTGGGCTCTTTGGCCGATTTTGGTGCGGCAAATGTCTCGGTAAAAACCGAAGGTGCGGGCGAAGAAGGTCGCAGGCTGGTCGAAATGCTTGCTGCTGATTTTTCTGTCGAATGGGTTGAAAGGGACAGGATAAACCTTGACTACGGAGCCGTCGTACCCCTTTCATTTTTGGCAGGGGCGTGGGGGTGGCTTCCTCCCCTTTTGGTCATGAACCCTGTCGGACTCGGGTACGATGAAGCCTGGGAATTAGGAAAGGCACTGTCCAGGTTTGAGTCTGAAAATTCGTGGGCACTGGTCGCGAGCGGCGACCTTTCTCACCGCCTTTCTCCGGGCGCTCCCGGTGGATATCACCCCGATGGAGAAAAGCTTGACAGCTCCATTTGCGAAGCTCTTCAAAAAGTTTCGCCAGTACCGGTTTTCGATCTCGGGGAAAGGGTTATCTACAATGGTGGGGAATGCGGCCTGCGGTCAGCGCTGGTACTTATAGGCCTTGCCACCGAAGGCAGCATAGACCTGTTATCTTACGAAGGTCCTTTCGGTGTAGGATACGGCGTGGCTCTTTGGATAAACCCGAAGGCCCGGGTGGAAAACGAATCCACGGGGCAAAAAATGAAACAACAAGATTCCGGCAGTGCAAGTGAAGATGGGAAGCCCTATACCTCCCTTGCCAGGCGGGTTCTTGAGAAATACCTCGAAACGGGACAAATGCCCGACGTTAAGACCCTCTTGAAAGACGAAAAGATAAAGTTGCTAAAGGAAAGAAAAGCCTGCTTTGTATCCCTCAAAGAACGGGATGGAACGTTGAGAGGTTGCATAGGGACCATAGAGCCGGTCTATGAAAATCTGGCACGTGAAATTGCCGAAAACGCTGTTGCTGCCGCGACCCGGGATCCCAGGTTTCCCCCGGTATCCCGAAAAGAACTCGACAATCTCGTTTTATCTGTAGACATACTTTCACAACCGGAACCCGTTACGTCAATTTCACAACTTGATCATTCAAGGTATGGGGTAATTGTTTCAAAAGGGGCTCGAAGAGGTGTGTTGCTTCCGGACCTTCCGGGGGTAAATACAGTTGAAGAACAACTAAGCATCGCGATGCGCAAGGCGGGGATTACAAGTACGGAACATCTGAGCGTCAGCAGATTTACCGTATCCCGTCATGTAGAAAGACGAGAGGGTTGATTGCCCATGATCGAGAAGAACGCTGGCGGCAAAACCCGACGCGCACAATGGTGGCACAGGGAAAAAGACAAGTTCCGTTGCGATCTCTGCCCGCACGCCTGCCTGATCGCCGATGGTGGGAGAGGGCGTTGCCAGGTACGAAAAGGTACCGCCGGGGAACTGGTTTCCGAAAACGACGGCAAGGTAGCCAGCATAGCACTGGACCCCGTGGAGAAGAAACCTTTATACAATTGGAGACCGGGGACACAGATTCTCTCCCTGGGGACGGTTGGTTGCAACCTGGACTGCCCTTTCTGCCAAAACTGGCAGCTCGCGCGTTTTTCGAAAGACATCGTGCTTAAAGACATAGATCCTGATGAAGTCGTCTTTCTGGCAAGACGTGAAGGGGTAGCGTCTGTCGCCTTTACTTATAACGAACCTATAGTATGGTATGAATTTGTCTACCGAACCTCCGCAAGGTTGAACGAAAAAGGCCTGGCGGCGGTGCTGGTGACCAACGGGTATATCACTAAAGAACCATGGGCTGATCTATTGCCTCTTTTGTCAGCAGCGAACATCGACATGAAAGGCTTTTCCGAAGCTACTTACGCCCGCCTCGGAGGGAAGCTGGAGCCGGTACTTGAAAGAATTGCCGAAGCCCTGGAAGCAGGAGTCCATGTGGAGCTGACGCATCTTGTCGTTCCGGGCATAAACGACAACGAGGAAGAATTCCGCGCCATGGTGGACTGGATAGCGGAAATATCGACTTCGATACCCTTGCATATTTCTAGGTATTTCCCTCGTCGTAAATGGACCAACCCGCTGACGTCGCTGGAACTTCTCGAGCGTTACGAGGAGATCGCCAGAGAAAAACTAAATTATGTATACCTTGGAAACGTGGAGAAGGAAGCAATTACCCTTTGTCCAAGGTGTAAGGCCCCGGTCTTGAAAAGAAGGGGATATCTGACTGAAAATGCGGGAGTTGACGAAGAAGGGCGATGTTCCTTTTGTCATACCCCATTGGGTATTGTCATGAAATGATTTTCCATATACTCTTTTATCGGTGAAACGACTACAAACCGGCCGAAAGCCGGCATGACCGGGAGCTGATTGAAATGGGTGAGGCTACGCTAAAGCTGAACGGGCACTCCTTGCGTTTGGAAGACATCATCAAAGTGGCGCGTCATGGGCAAAAGGTGGAACTTGACGATTCCGCGGTAGTGTTTATAGAGCGTGGCTCCAGCATGGTCGCGTCCTGGGTGAAGGAAGGAAAATCAATTTACGGGATCACTACCGGTTTCGGCGACCTCGCGTCGACGGCTATTCCGCCTGAAAAAAGCGAGGAATTACAGGAAAATCTGCTTAAAAGCCACGCCTGCGGTGTCGGGAATCCCTTTCCAGAAGATGTGACAAGGGCGGTCATGCTTCTTCGCGTAAACACGCTTGTTAGAGGTTTTTCAGGGGTTTCGCTGAAAACGCTGCAGCAGCTCGTGCATTTTTTGAATCTCCGTATACATCCTGTTATCCCCGAACAAGGCTCGGTTGGAGCCAGTGGAGACCTTTGCCCCCTTTCACACCTGGCCATTGCGCTTCTGGGCTTGGGTGAAGTAGTCTACAACGGAAAGAGGATGCCTGCTTCCCAGGCGTTGCGCGAGGCAGGTCTTGAGCCGATCAGGCTCGGTCCCAAGGAAGGACTCGCCTTGAACAATGGAACTACGGTTATGACGGCCGTAGGGGCGCTGGCCCTTTATGACGCTTTGCACCTGCTCCTGCTTGCCGATATTGCCGCGGCTTTATCTCTGGAAGCCTTGCAGGGTGTGCCCTACGCGTTCGACCCGAGGACCCATGAACTGCGCCCCCATGAGGGACAGTAAATAGTGGCCAAAAATATACGTTCCCTTATAGAATCCAGCGAGATCATAGAAACACATAAACACGACAGGGTCCAGGACGCCTATTCGTTGCGATGTGTCCCCCAGGTGCACGGCGCAAGCCGTGACGCGGTGGAATATGTCAGGAACAAGATCCAGATCGAGATCAATTCCGTGACGGACAACCCGCTTATTTTCCCTGCGGAAGGAGAAGCGATCAGCGGAGGAAATTTCCACGGTCAACCTATAGCCCTGGCGATGGATTTTCTTGGAATAGCCCTCTCTGAGATCGGGAATATTTCCGAACGACGTGTTGCGAGGCTAGTGGACCATAAACTCTCGGGACTTCCACCTTTTCTTATCTCCGAGAGCGGAGTCAACAGCGGCTTCATGATCCCCCAATACGTCGCCGCGTCTCTTGTGTCGGAGAACAAGGTTCTTGCCCATCCGTCTTCGGTGGATTCGATTCCCACTTCGGCCAACCAGGAGGATCACGTTTCCATGGGCATGTATTCTGCCCGAAAGGCAGCCAACATACTGGTAAACGTCAAGAATATACTTGCTATAGAGTTTCTTACTGCGGCCCAGGGGCTGGATTTCAAAAAACCCCTTCGTCCCGGGAAGGGAACAGGAGCAGTTCACGAAGCCATAAGACAAAAAGTCCCCTTTCTGAAAAAAGACGAATATATTCGTCCCCTGATCGAGGATACGGTCCGACTCGTCGAGGATGGTACACTTCTTGAAGCAGCCAGGGCAGCAGTCGGCGACCTGGAGTAGGGGCGTCCGTAGCCCGGGAAAACCAGGAATTCCTCTTTGGTAGAAAGACGAGTCCTGCCTGAACAAGGGGCGGCTTTTTATCGCAACGGTGCGTGAATTCTAAAAAAAAAGCCGTTGTCTCTTGCCTGCCTCGATGAAGAAAGAAGCAAGAGAGGACATTAACCGGGATGAAAAAAAACAACAAACTCTGGACCGCTCTTTCGGCGATCTTGATATTTTTCGCAGCAGGCTTTTTCTTCTTTGTTGTCTCAAGAGTCCCCCAACTCGTGATGGAAAGCCTGGAATACGGCAGAGGGCCGGAAATACAGGTACAAATCTCTCCCGGCAGGAACGCCTTTCAGGTTGCAAAAGATTTCGCAGACGCGGGCATTGTGGATAATCCCCAGGCCCTGGCCAGATGGTTCATACATTTTGAGATCGACAGGAGAATACGCCCGGGGACGTATAAACTTAAAAAGGGGAGCCCGTGGGAAGTAGCGAAACAGATGCTGGAAGCCGAACCGAAAACGGCAAGCATAACTATCGTGCCGGGTGAAACATGGCTAAACTTGCTGGAAGTCCTGTCCATTACCCACGAGGAGTTGAAACTCCTCCTCAAGGATGTCAACATCTTTCCGGAAAGGCTTCGCCCTTTTTTGCCGGATAAGGAAGAAGACCGACTCACCTTTTTACTCCCGGAAACCTACCAGGTTGTGCCCGGACAGGGTAGCGCCGTGCAAGTAATCAGGAGCGCGTCAAAGGCATGGTGGAATGAAATCGGGTTTGAGGCCGTCGAGAACGACCGTGTAAAAAACGCCGCAGATATGCTTGAAGTCGCGACGGTGGCCTCTTTGGTGGAAAAGGAAACTGCAATCGAAGAAGAACGGTCCGTTATTGCGGGTGTTATTATGAACAGGCTGAAAGTGGGTATGCCACTTCAGATAGACGCGACAGTTGTTTATGCCTGGAGCCTCAGGGGAGAAAAAGTTACACGTGTGCTTCATAGCCACCTTGAAATTGATTCCCCTTATAATACATACAAGGTATCCGGTCTGCCGCCGGGGCCTATTTGCATTCCGTCTAAAGAATCCTGGCTGGTCGCCCTTAATCCGAACGAGACGCCCTATCTTTTTTACGTTGCAGATAAAGGAGGGCGTCATCTCTTCAGCCGTACCTACCAGGAACATCTCAAGGCTATAAGGAAAGTAAGGAACCAGAACGATTCCAAAACCTCAAACCAGCCAGTCGACAGCGAGTGATAAAAGATGGACGAATTATTTGAACTTGGCGAATTGCTGAAAAGAAGTGAAGCGGAATTCGGAGACGTGTTTGCCGCTAAATCCATTGTTTATTCTGTGGAATTCGAAAATGAACGTATTTCCGAGATCCAAACAACTAAAAACGGAGGAACAGGCGTAAGGCTGCTTTCGCAGGGTAACACTATTTTTTCCTATACGCCAGGTACGCTCGTGAAGGATGCTTCGGATTGTATAGAGGATTGCCGCATGCGAGTCGGTGCTGTTTCAAAAATGAAGGGTTTACACTCCAAAAGGGAACTCACAGCGCAGGATTCCCAAACCTTGAAGGTTGATCTCGAGTGCCTGAAAGGTATCGATTCAAGGATAAGGAAGAATTCGTCAATGGTTCGTCAGGTCAGGATAAGATTCAAAACAGGAGTTTCCAATGTGACAATGCTTTCCTCGGAAGGCGCGGTCGTAAAAAAGGCCAGAAAATCTACAAGGTTTTCCGTTCAGGTAGTGGTAGAGCATAAGGGATCCCTTTTTACAGGTTATGAAATCAAGGCCTCCTCGGTGGACGCGAAAAAGTTCCTAGAAAGAGAGGACCTCGTACAAATTGGCCAGGAAGCCTTACGCAGGGCTCTTTTGCAGGCAGAAGCCGTTTTGTGCCCTGCGGGGTTTATGCCTGTCATCCTTGGTGGGCAGGCGGGAGGGACAATGATTCATGAAGCCTGTGGTCATGGTCTTGAAGCCGATATCCTGGAAAAGGATTATTCCATTTATCGCGGTAAATTCGGACAAAAGGTAGCCAGCGAGCTGGTTACACTCGTGGATGATGCCACATTGCCGGACCTGTACGGGAGCTATGCCTTCGATGATGAAGGTACACCTGCGCAGAGAACAATACTGATTGAAAACGGAATCCTGCGCAGGGTTCTTACCGACGTGGAAACGTCGATGAACATGGGTTTGCCTAAAACTGGAAACGGAAGGCGCGCTTTCTGGAGTGTACCGCCGATGCCGAGAATGACCAATACCTTTATAATGAATGGGGAACAGGAACCGGAGGAAATAATAAACTCTCTGAAAGAAGGGCTTCTCGTTCTCAAGATGGGTGGTGGAGAAGTTCATCCTACCTCGGGAGATTTCGTCTTTCATGTTGAAGAAGGGTACCTGGTTGAAAGGGGAAAGGTTGGAAAGGCCGTAAAAAACGCCATATTGACAGGTAATGGCCCCGAGGTCCTGAAGCGAATAAAGGCCGTTGGAAACGACCTGCATTTTGAAGCAGGAGTCTGTGGCAAGTCTGGACAACATGTTCCCGTAACAGACGGCCAACCGACCGTTCTCATCGACGGTTTGACAGTTGGGGGAAGCGATACCGCGAATGAAAATATTTCGGCTCTTTCGTAGGAACGGACGAGAGCAAGTCAATAAAGACAAAAACAAAAGAAGAAACACGATAAGAAACCGACGGGACGACTCCTCGGGAAAAGACCTCTTTCCCCTGGGCATTTCATCGGGAGCGGCCCTTCGGGCCTTGCTTGTTGCGTTCCTTTTACTTGATCTTTTCCTCGTGGCCTCCTTCTTCAGGTTCAGAACCGGCGAATTCGGAGCGGTGCTGAACATGTACCTTGTAAATATCTTCGGAGGAGCTGTACTCCTTTTGCTTCTTTACGCCGCCTACGCCATCCTGATGGAGCTTTTTGCCAAAAACGGCAAGTCAGCCCTTAGGGAAACGGCAGGAATGATCTGCCTTTACCTTTGCGCAGCTCTCGTGTTGGGCATGGGTGAGCTGACATTGAATACCACAGGAATATACTGGCTGAGTCCGGGTTTCGTGGGAACTTACCTCACTCGAAATCTTTTCCATTACGTGGGAGTTACAGGTGCCGTGATAACAGGGTTCGCATTGTTAATCGCGGCGGTTTGGCTTTACGGTTTGGTTTCCGGAGAAGATTTCCGTGAGGTGTTACGATTGCCCGGAGGTTTGGCGAAGAGCCTTTTCGGGCGGGCTCCTGGAAAATCGGCAAAGAAAACGGAAAAAAACGAAATGACAGAAACCGGCATCAGAGTGAAAGAAAAAGGAGAAGGCCTCGTCCTTGTAAGAAGGCACAAGGGAGAGGAAGTCGCGCATATAGAGGCTTCTACGGAAGAAGATCTGGACATTACATCGCCGCTGGACGAATTTGAAAGCACAGGTGTTGATCTTGAGGGAATGGAACCGGGACGTTTCCCTCCTCCGTTGGAGCTTTTCGGAGAATGCGGGGGTTACTCTGCAGACATCGATGAAAAAGAGATTGCGGAAAACGGACGCCATGTCATTTCCACGTTGGCAGAGTTCAACGTCGAGGCGGAGCTTGCTGAAACTATAGTCGGACCAACGGTAATCCAGTATAGGCTGCAGCTTGCCCCTGGTATCAAAGTCAGCCGTGTGGCAGGACTTGCCAATGATATGGCAGTTGCTCTAGCGGTCCCGAGCCTACGGGTGGAGGCCCCGATACCAGGAAAACCCTATGTCGGAATAGAAATACCTAATCCCTCGAGGAAACCCGTCAACTTGAGGTCGATCCTGGAACACCCTTCCTTTGTGGAAGGGGGAAACGAATTGCCGCTGGGAATAGGAGTGGCTGTTGACGGACGTCATGTCAGCGTAGGACTGGAAAAGCTTCCGCACTTGTTAGTTGCAGGTACCACCGGCTCGGGGAAAAGCGTCTTCATCTCTTGTTGCATAGCATCCCTTTGCTACTCAAGAAGACCCGATGAGCTGAAGCTGCTTTTGATCGATCCTAAAAGGGTAGAAATGAAAATGTACGATCGGCTTCCGCATACGCTGATGCCTCCCGTGGTGGATGCGAAAAAGGCGGTTCATGCCCTGGGCTGGGCGATCAGAGAGATGGAAAAACGTTATGAGATGTTTGCCCAGGCGAGAGTGAGAAACCTGAAAGGGTTCAACGCCAGGGCACTTCCAAAAGACAGGCTGCCTTCCATAGTTATAATCATTGACGAACTCGCGGACCTGATGTTTACATCTCCGAAGGAAGTCGAAGATTATATATGCCGGTTGGCACAGATGGCCAGGGCAACAGGCATACATCTGATAATAGCTACGCAACGGCCGTCGGTAAACGTAGTTACGGGTCTTATAAAGGCGAATGTCCCGGCCAGGGTCGCCTTTACTTTGCCTTCTCAAACGGACTCAAGAACTATCCTTGACATAGCGGGAGCGGAAAAACTTTTGGGAAGCGGCGACATGTTGTTTTTGACTCCGAGACTTACAAAGCCGATGCGCCTTCAGGGCCCAATGCTGGAAGAAACGGCGATAAACAGGTTTATCGATTATCTTGTCGGAACCTTCGGCGAACCCGAGCATATAGACCTGGACGAACAGATGGAATCAAAAGGGGGACAGGAATCGCCTTTTCTGGACGATCCGCTTGTCGAGGAGGCTGTGGACATAATACTTCAATCCGGCATAGCCTCGGCCAGCAGGTTGCAAAGACAGCTTAGAATAGGTTTTACACGTGCTGCAAGATTGGTGGATGCCATAGAACAGATGGGTATTGTCGGGGCACAGGATGGCGCAAGGCCCAGGGAGATCCTGGTCGACGAGGATGAAGCCAGACAGATACTCGAAGAACACCTGAGGGGCGGCGGGGCCTGATGACGCCTGCAATGAGGCTTCCCCAGCTAAAAGTTACGGAGAAAAATGGGAAAACCATCGATAAACCTGTTCTTCTGGTTGCAGGAGGAAGAGAACCTGGAGGGAACTGGCTTCGTCAGACGGCTGCTGTTTTCGACAAAATCTGGGCTGTTGACAAGGGCCTTGAATACTGCATGAAAGCCGGGCTTGTCCCTGAAGTTTACATAGGTGACGGAGACAGTGTAGACGAAAAAGGACTTCGCTGGGCTGATGAAAAAAGTGTGGAAGTTCTTGGATTTCCTCGGGCGAAAAACTGGACGGACCTGCAGCTTGCCTTGCATGAAGCCGGCAGGCGGATTGCCGGTGCCACGGTTCTCGTGACAGGGGCGTGGGGAGGACGATTCGACCACCTTTTGAGCGCAGTCTTTTCCTTGGCATGGTCTTTCAGGTGGGGTGTTCTACCCATGGGTATGGCAGACGAAAAGGAAACACTCCTTTTCCTGAAAGGCCCCGCTCGTGCGAGGCTGGAATTTTATGAACGACCCTATGACCTTTCCCTTCTGTCGTTGAGCAGCAAATGCG
>JAHDOX010000162.1 GCA_018434645.1 Synergistales bacterium
ATCGCAGCCCCCGTGTTTATATTGTTTCTTTGAGCAAAGGTGCCCTGCGATTCGGGAAAGACACTGCAACCCAAATACCTACTACGCGGACTTGCGTCCGCGTGTCGGAATCGCAGCCCCTGTGTTAACGTTGTTTCGCAGAGCAAAGGTGCCCTGCGATTCGGGAAAGACACTGCTACCAGGGAGATCATCAGATAATGCAGCTAAAAACATAAACCCAAAGACCTACTACGCGGACTTGCGTCCGCGTGTCGGAATCGCAGCCCCTGTGTTTACGTTGTTTCTTTGAGCAAAGGTGCCCTGCGATTCGGGAAAGACACTGCAACCCGAAGACCTACTACGCGGACTTGCGTCCGCGTGTCGGAATCGCAGTCCCTGTGTTTACGTTGTTTCCCTGAGAAAAGGTGACCTGCGATTCGGGAAAGACACTGCTATCAAGGGGATCACCAGATAATGCAGCTAAAAACATAAACCCGAAGACCTACTACGCGGACTTGCGTCCGCGTAGTAGGTAGAGTGAATGAGGTCTGGTATCATAGTTGCGGGTAGAGGTTTTGGGGGCGATGGTTATGAAATTTATCAGTGTCTCGATGTGTACCGTACTTTTTCTTGCCGTTATTACAAAACCAGCAGCTGCCCATGGTTGGCCGCAAATGATGCCGTGGCCATGGATGGGGCCCCTCATGTGGATATTTTTCCTTTAGGTGATCATAACAGGTCTTTCGTTTGTGATGAAAAGACCCAGGATGCAGGATAGCGACCCGGACCTGCCCATGGAGATTCTCAAGCGAAGACTGGCCGATGGTGCTATAACAGAAGAGGAGTTCGAACGGCTGAGAAAGAAGATAGAGTCCTAGCGTATGTACCCTTGATGTCAAGACTGTGTCACGACAGGGAGGGTCGGTTTTTGAAGCCCTCGATCCAGGTTTTCGAGAATTCGGAACTTCTGGTTGAAACTCTCGCCGGAGAGTGTGCATCCACTCTTCTTGAAGGCGGCACTGCGGTCTTTGGCGGAGGCGTGGTGCCCCTGGCGGTCTGTGGGGCCCTTGCGAGCCGACCGAATCTCCCATGGCGCATGATCCAGATTTTCCCCGCCGACGAGGCCTTTCTCCCCAAGGGGCACCCGGAAAGGAACGAAACCAGACTGAGGATGCTTCTTTCCAGGCGCACTTGTCTCTTGCAGTCGTTTCCAACCGGTCTGGACCCCGACAGGGCCGCCCGGGAAATGCAGAAATATGTCAGGCGCGTTCTTCCTTTTGATATGGTCGTACTTGAAATGGGTCCCGACGGCAGTGTCGGCGCACTGGTGCCGGGTTCGACGGTTTTTGATTCGCCGGAACTGGTCGCCGTCGTCGAAGGGAAAAGCAGAAACTCACCCGAAAGGCTTGTTTTGACCCCGCGGGCGTTGAGCGCTTCGGAAAGGGTGGTTATCTGCGCAACCGGTGACGAAGCGTCGGAACCCCTGAAAGCCGTCTTCCGGGGAGACGACCTTCCGCCATCGATGCTGCGCTCCCTGCAACCTGTCGCGATCTATGCCGACAGGAAAGCCGCTTCCGGCCTTGAAAGCTGAGGCTAGTGATTTCCCCGTTCAATGACCCTGCGTCCTACTCATGGGCGTTATGGCGTAACCAGGGTCCTCCGTGATATAAGTATCCATGGCAAAAAGACCTGGAAGGCCAAAACCTTTGCTGGAGGGCTCGGGGCATGAGTAACGGGAGAAAAATTCGTGGCTATGAAAGGGCCACGCTGCGTTACAGGTGGGTAGTATGGGGAGTAATGTCCCTGGCGTACATGGTGGTCTTTTTTCACAGGCTTGCAGCGGGCGTCGTCAGGGACGACCTCATAGCGGCCTTCGGCCTTTCTTCCACCGCCTTCGGTCATCTGGCCGCCACGTATTCCTACGCCTATCTTTTGATGCAGATTCCCGTGGGGCTTCTGGCCGATACTCTGGGAGCCAGGCTGACGGTGACTTTCGGCATGGTTCTTGCGGGGTTGGGGTCGATTCTTTTTGGTTATGCACCGAACGCTTTCTGGCTTTTTGCAGGCCGCTTCGTGGTGGGCTTAGGCGTTTCAACGGTATTTGTATGTATCCTCAAAATACTTTCCAGGTGGTACCGGGAAAACGAATTCGCCACCATGTCCGGTCTCACCAATTCCATCGGAAACCTTGGTGGTTATCTTGCCCAGACGCCCCTGGCCATTCTCGTGGCCGCCATTACCTGGAGGCATACCTTCGGAGCCATAGGTGTTCTGTCCTTCGCGCTGGCTTCGGCCTGCTACGTCTTCGTCAGGAACAGGCCCGAATCCATGGGATTGCCCTCCCTGGGTGCCGCGAAAATCCGGGAAGAACTCCCGTCGGGCAACCTCTTTTCCGGAGTTTTGGAAATCATCCGGTATCCGCTCATGTGGCCGGGGCTTTTTTTCGTCCCCCTTTTCATGGGAGCCGCCCTGGCGGTGACGGGAGCGTGGGGGGTGCCTTTCCTGCAGGATGTCTACGGGATGGCGCCCCGGCAGGCTTCTGGTATCGTTTCCGCGGCGGTGATAGGGTCGATTCTGGGTGGACTCGTTCTTGGCAGCATTTCCGACAGGCTGGGGCGAAGGAAGCCGCCGATGATGACTGCCGGGATCGTCTACGTTATCTGCTGGGGGATACTGGTCTTTTTTACCTCAAGACCCGTTTCAGGGGCAGTCATGAGAGCGCTTTTTTTCTGCCAGGGTTTTTCTTCGATGGCTTTCGTCATCGCCCTGACTATCACCAAGGAAATCAATCACCCGGAAAAAACCGGGATAGCCATCGCCTTGTTGAACATGACTACCTTTATGGGGATAGCCCTGTTCCCGCCGCTGATGGGGGCCGTCATGGATCTGTCGGCCGGACTGCCTGCGTGGATGGTCTACAGGCGGGCTTTCATGACCTGTTTCGCGGCGGCCGTGATCGGGCTTATACTGGCCTCGCGCATGAAGGAGACCCGTTGCCGCAACATCTATTTCGAGATACGGCGCGGCGGAAACTGAAAAGGGCTACAAGGTTTATTCTCTCCTGAAAGTATAGGTTCTGCCCTCGAAGGGTTTTGGCTCGAGGCGGCTTTTGATCAGGACCCTGTCTTCTTCCTGGATTATACTGTCAAGAACCAGCGGGAAAGGGAACTCCCCCAGGTCGATGACAGGCTGGATGCGGGAGATGGCTCTTTCCGTCAGTCCATCTGGTACGTCGACTTTGTTGACGCGGATCTTGTAGTCATCCAGCCATATTTCCTGTCCGTGCCGTATGGCGAAGCTGCCCTCCATTTCAAGGAGAATGTCGAATCTGAATATGAACTTCGCCAGGTAATAGCCCCTGGCGTAAATACCGCCTTCCCGGAAATCAAGGGATAAATCGTGCCAATGCTCGTCATCGTTGCCGAACTGCTTGACCAGAAGGGCGTCGTTTACGTCTTGTTCCAGGATAACTGCCGAGGCTTTGACATCCAGCATCTCCTTTACATCGGGTCCTTTTTCGTCCCAGGTCGCTGGAGGCGTGAAGGTTACGTCACTGGCGTCGATTTTCAGGCTTTCGATCCTTACCCCGCCAAGCTCGCAGCCTTCAAGGTCCAGGTATATGCGGCGCACCCTGCCGTTTTCGTCGGGTCCGCCATCTACAATCATTTCCATCGTTTCGGGCTTGAGCCCCGAAACGAAAGCGTCGAAGAGCCTTTGTGCGGCGGCTTCTTCGTTATGGCCGGCCGAGGCTGGAAGTGGTGCCCCAAAAACCAAAAAAAGCACGAGCCCGAAGACCATGGTGACGCCTGCGCAGCTTTTTTTAAACATATTTGCCTACCCTCCATGTCCGATTCGGGTGTTTTCTTGCAGAAGCCACCTAAAATAATATCATTAAGGTCTTACAGGCGATACGCTATTTTGTGGAAAGGAGTCATGTTGACTGACCATATGAAAGCCGAAGGATTCCTGATGACCGGAGGAAAGTTGCGCAAACGGGCCGCGTTTCTTGCCGCAGATGACACCACGGCTTTAAACCGGGACGAATGGTTGCGCCTTGCCGATGAAGCCGCCGACTCGGGCGATTGGCTTCTTGCCGAATATGCCTACAAGCGGGGATTGGGGCTGCGTGTACTGTGGTAAAAAACGAGGGACCTGGTTTTTACAGGGCTGCCGCGGGAGGCTTGACGAAGGGCAAATTCCTTTCCAGGCCGAACAGGTTCACCGTGACCTGTGAGACCGATGGCGGAGTGATAAGGGCCTATCTTCCCAATCCCGGCAGACTTTGGGAACTGCTTCTTCCAGGAGTGCCGGTGCTGCTTGAGAAGGCCGGGGAAGGTTCCAATCGCAACACCGGGTATACGGCCCTTGCGGTAGAAACCGAAAGAGGACCTGTGATGCTTCATACCCATCGTACCAACGACGCTGCTGAATGGCTGTTGCGGCGGGGCCTCATCCCGGGATGGGAAAAAGCCAGGGTCGCAAGGCGGGAAGCGACCTATGGAGGAAGCCGTTTCGACTTTCTCCTGGAGTTGCCCGAAGGACGCGTGCCCGCCGAGGTCAAGTCCTGCACGCTCTTTGGAAAAGAGATGGCCATGTTCCCCGACGCTCCGTCCGAACGGGCCAGGCGGCATGTCCTGCATCTGGCGGAGATAGGTCGGTCAGGTCCGAAGCCTCTTGTTCTCTTCCTCGTTCAGTCGGGGTGTATGAAATATTTCCTTCCAGATTTTCACACCGATTTCGACTTTGCCCGGGCTTTATACGAAGTCAGAAACCATATCGACATAAAGGCCGTCGGAATCGAGTGGAGCCAGGATCTTGTAATGGGACGGATAACGCGTGAAATTGAGGTGCCATGGGATATTTTTGCAAGACACGGAATAGACGGCGGAGCCTATCTGCTTTTGCTCAAACTCGATAAAAGCCGTAGCGTAAACACAGGGAGTCTGGGTGCGATCGAATTCCCGTCGGGTTATTACTGCTATGTGGGGTCGGCTCGAAGGAACCTGAAATCTCGCATGTCGAGACACCTCAGGCGCAGGAAAAACTTCCACTGGCATATCGACTATTTGAGAGAACATTGCAAGGTGGCGGGGTGTCTTCCCGTCAGGTCCGCAGACCACCTGGAATGTGGCCTAGCCTCGGCGGTGGGGTCCGTTGCCGAAGGTTCAGTACCTGGTTTCGGTTCTTCCGATTGTTCCTGTGGTTCCCATCTTTTCCGCTTTTTCTCTGATCCTCTTGAAAACAGGAAATTTGTAGAGATACTGATGGATTTCAGGATCGACAGGCTGGTGCGCTGAAAACAAGTCCGCAAAAGAAAAGCTTGACATTGCGTGTATATGTGACTATATTGACACATAGGAAATAAAAAGGAGTGGCGACATGACACTTTCAGAGAAAAAGGTCCAGATTTTCAAGGCCCTCGCCCATCCCGTCAGACTGGCCATAGTGGAGAAGCTTGCTGAAAAAGAGCGGTGCGTTTGCGACATAGCGGAATGGTTTGATTGCGACAGGACGACCATAAGCAAACACCTTTCGATATTGAAGAACGCCGGAATAATAACTGACCGAAAGGAAGGTCTGAAAGTTCACTACGCACTGCGAATGACGTGCATCATTCGGCTTCTTGATTGTGTGGAAGGCAATTTGCGGGATGACGTGCGGAGGGAATATGAAAGCTGCTGCGGAATGGCTCGGGAAGACCTTAAAACATC
>JAHDOX010000038.1 GCA_018434645.1 Synergistales bacterium
AGGTTTGGCACCTCGATGTCGGCTCGTCGCATCCTGGGGCTGAAGCAGGTCCCAAGGGTTGGTCTGTTCGCCCATTAAAGCGGTACGTGAGCTGGGTTTAGAACGTCGTGAGACAGTTCGGTCCCTATCCACCACGGGCGGAAGTGATTTGAGGGGAGCTGCTCCTAGTACGAGAGGACCGGAGTGGACGCACCGCTGGTGTACCGGTTGTGTTGCCAGATGCATAAGCCGGGTAGCTATGTGCGGAACGGATAACCGCTGAAGGCATCTAAGCGGGAAGCCGGCCTCAAGATGAGATCACTCGCCGCGTAAGCGGGTAAGGCACCCTGGAGAAGACGGGGTAGATAGGCCGGAGGTGTAAGACGTGCGAGCGTTTGAGCCGACCGGTACTAATATGCCGAGGCCTTAACCTCTCTTTTTTCGATTTCGTAATGCTGAAGTGTCAAGTAAAGTATAGAAGAGGTTTTCGGTGGTCATAGCGGAGGGGACACACCCGGATCCATGCCGAACCCGGCAGTTAAGCCCTCCAGCGCCGATGGTACTGCGGTGTGTAACCGTGGGAGAGTAGGTCGCCGCCGGAAACCTTAGAACACCCTAAAGACATACAAACAAGGCGCCACCGTTTCTACCGGGGCGCCTTGTCTGTATTTGGAAAACCCTGTGATTCCTGTTCCGGTAAAAGTCGTCACGCGTTTTCAGGGATTTCCAGGCGGAGATGCTCGTTTACCGCCCTGAAGAAATCATCGATATCCTCTTCGGCGTGCAGGAGAACACGTTCTTGCGGCAGGTAGGTGCGGGAAATTTCTCCCTTGTTCACTACTATTATGTCTCCTTTTGTCATTGAGGGCAGAAGAGCTGCGGGGGTAACGACCAGGGATGACCCTACGACGAAAAGGAGCTCTGCCAAGGATGACAGGGCCTTGCACTCTTCCAGTTGCTTAACCATTTCGCCGAAAAAAACTATGTCGGGCTTGACGACGCCGCCACAGCTGTCACAGCGGGGCACTTCATACTCGAAAGCCATTTTGAGACTTTCCTCGTACCCCCAGGTTTTGCCGCAGTCAATGCAGAAACTTTTCCAGATTCCGCCATGGATTTCGTAGACTTTCTTCGAGCCCGCTCGCTGGTGCAGTGAGTCGATGTTTTGAGTAATGACACCTTCAAGAATCCCCTCTTTTTCCAGGGCTGCGAAAAACCTGTGTGCGAAGGTAGGTTTGATCTTTTCCACCGAACGCAAAAATTCCCGGTGGAAATCGTAAAAGAAACGAGGGTCCTGGTAAAAGTAGTCTATATCGAAAATGCGCTCGGGGTCTGTGTGAAGTTTTTGGCGGTAAATGCCTTTAGGTCCCCTGAAATCTGGCAATCCTGCGTTCGTGGACATGCCGGCTCCGCTCAAAAGGACGGCTTTTCGAGTGTTTTGCAGTCTTTCGGCGCATTTTCGCGCCTGCGATTCGAGGTTCTTTATCTCGGCCATAAAATATCCCTCCATTCAGGACTTACCCTTTAAACTTATCACAAACCGGAGGATGGTATCTTTTCCTTAAGGCATTTATTTGACATGTGAGCCGCCTCGGGTAGAAAATATAATAAAGAAAAACGTTTTCAAACTGGAGTCAGGAAGGTCTCTATCGCATTGCAGTTGCTATAATTGTCTCCAGAGATGAAGCCGGATCCGGGAAAAACCGATACTTCACAAGGAGGGATACTGGATGACGAAACTAAACGAAGTATACAAGTGTGAGCTCTGTGGCAACATGGTTATAGTCGTTCATGATGGTGCGGGAGAGCTTGTTTGTTGCGGACAGCCCATGAAACGCATGGAGGAGCAGACTGCCGATTCCGCGACGGAAAAACACGTGCCGGTGATCGAAAAGAAAGAAGAAGGAATCCTGGTCAAAGTCGGGAGTGTTCCTCACCCGATGGAAGAAAAGCACTACATAGAATGGATCGAGTTGACAGTAGACGGAACGGTGTTAAGGCGTTTTCTCAAACCTCAGGAAGCACCGGAAGTGCTGTTCAAGGTAAAAGGAGAAAAGTTGAGCGCCCGGGAATACTGTAACGTACACGGACTCTGGAGGAGCTGACGAAAATGATTGGCAAGAAAATGCAGGAAGCCATGAACAATCAGATCAACGAGGAACTTTACTCAGCCTATCTATATCTTTCCATGGCGGCCTGGTTCGAGAAAAACAACCTTCGTGGGGCCGCTTCGTGGATGCGTAAGCAATCAGGTGAAGAGACAGGCCATGCAATGAAATTTTTCAACCACATCCTTGAGAGAGGTGGAGAGGTCGAGCTACTGCCCATCAAGGGTCCCAAAAAAGAGTGGACTTCGATACTGGAAGTTTTCGAGGCCTCCTTGGAGCATGAACGCCATGTTTCGGCCCGCATCAACGACCTTTACAGCCTGGCGCTGAAAGAAAACGACTACGCTTCGCAGGTGTTCCTGCAGTGGTTTGTCGAGGAGCAGGTCGAGGAAGAGGCATCGGTGGATGAGGTTGTCCAGAAGCTCAAGCTGGTTTCCGATTCCAAACAGGGTATTTTTATGGTGGACAGGGAACTCGGCATGAGGGGGAACGACTAGAACCTGTGCAGGCCGAATCCTTGATTGACCTGTGGAAGATATAAGGTGTTTCCTGACGGGGCAGGTCGTGATACTTGCCCCGTTTTACACGTGCCGACAGGAGGGGAAGAAAAAATGGAAAACAAAGACATTGACGTGAGGGCTTTGTACAAGATCTCCTACGGGCTGTACCTCGTAAGTTCCTGCAAGGGAGAGAAATTCAACGGCCAGGTGGCCAATGCAGTCATGCAGGTTACTGCCGACCCTGTGAGCATAGTAGCCTGCCTGCACAAGGATAACCTGACCACCGAGTGCATCCTGGATTCCGGCGTTTTCAGCGTGGGCGTCCTGGAACAGGACACGCCCATGACCTTTATAGGTAATTTCGGTTTCAAGTGCGGCAGGGACATAGACAAGTTCTGCAATTGCAATTACCGGGTGGGCGTAACAGGCGCCCCGCTTCCGCTGGAAAACACCCTTGCTGTTATCGAGGCTGAAGTGGTTCATCATACAGACATATTCACTCACGTGATGTTTTTCGGCAAGGTGGTTTCTTCAGAAGTTCTCAAGGAAGGACCTCCCCTGACTTATGCCTATTACCACGAGGTCAAAAAGGGCAAATCGCCAAAGAACGCGCCTACCTCGACATTAAACAAGGTGAGATGAAGGCAGTGTCGGTAAAAACGCAAAACGGAACGGGGGAGCTGTTGAAATGGCTCGAAGGTCTTTACGAAAAATACAACAGGCGTGAATATGTTCACCCGGACCCTGTGGAGCTGCTGTACGCCTATGGGGATGTCAGGGACAGGGAAATAGCCGGAGTCGTAGCAGCGGCCCTTGCTTACGGCAGGGCGGCACTGATAATAAAAAGCGCCGGCAGCGTGCTGGATGTCCTGGGGCCGTCGCCTGTAGCTTCCCTTTCGGGGATGACCGATGCCGAGCTCATGCGTTCCCTGAAAGGCTTCAGGCATCGCTTTACCACCGGTTACGATATGGCGATGCTTCTTTCAGGGATCAGAAAAGCCCTTGGCAGATACGAAACCCTGGAGGCCTGTTTCGTGGAAGGTCTCGAAAATGGTCGAGGCTCCGTAACTGCCGGACTAAGTCATTTGCGAAATGCCCTGTGTCGTCGGGAAGACGGAAAGGTCAATGCCACACTCCCCGACCCGGGCAAAGGGTCGGCGTGCAAAAGGTTGTACCTTTTCCTGAAGTGGATGGTCCGCTCCGATGAAGTGGACCCGGGAGGATGGAAAGCCATCGATCCCTCGCGGCTTTTGATACCCCTCGATACCCACATGTTTTCCATGACGCGCGAGTGGGGGATGACCAACAGGAAAAGTGCCGATCTCAAGACCGTACAGGAGGTAACCAGAGCCTTCGCGGCTCTGCGCCCTGATGATCCATTGCGGTACGATTTCGTGTTGACCCGCTTCGGGATCAGGTCCGACCTGGATAAGGGGCAGTTGCTGAAAGAGGGTACTTTTCTCCTGACGGCCTGCAAAGATCAAGGGATCATCTAGTATAATGACGACGAAAAGAAAGCCTTCCGCAAGGAGGATATTCTGAAAATGGGAATTTTGCCCTACTGGGACAAAAACGTCGACCTGGAAATAGTTCCGTGGATACCTTACGGTGTCGACTTTACCCCTGTCTCCGTCAATACGCTTCAAAGCGAGCAGATAGGCCGTATCGCCAGAATAGCGCTGGAAATGGACAGCGAGCTTTTGTGCATAGAGGGAATGACAACCGGCCAGCTTGGCTCCCTGTTCAGGGAAAAGCTTATACTGCCCGACGATAGAACCTCGCTGGTTCCGGGATTCTCGATGGTTTTCGCCTATTCACGTCCCATGGAGGCCTTCCTGGGCATTTTTGCCGAGGCCTTCCCGGGTATCAGCGCGGGCCTGTCCCTCTGCGGGGTCTGGGACAGGACCATGCTTGTAGACGAGTGCAAGGTGATAGTGCTTGTGAGCGACAGCCCCCTTTTCAACGAGGAAGGCTGTCTGGACGCGCTTTCGGAATTGCTCGAGAAGTCTCCGGCGGCGGACAGTGGAATGCGCAATTCCTTTTTCGCGGAACAGTTTGGATACAGGCGGTTTTCCATACCTTTTGAAACCGATGACGTAACCGAACTTTGCATAACCAAGGTCTTGTTTGATTTCGAACTCGAAGCCACTCGGCAAATAGTCGGTCCAGCGCCGGAGGTGGCCTTCCCTAATCATTCGTTCAAGGGTATTGATTGATGAACCTGACTACGACGGGCCTTTTGGGCTTCGGTCTTTCCATGGATGCCTTTGCCGTTTCGATAGTTATCTCTCTTTGTGTTATGAAACTCGAAAATGTACAGGTGCTGAGAGTTGCCGGCAGTTTTGGCTTTTCCCAGGCCGCTATGCCTCTTTTGGGATGGTTGGCGGCTTCAGGGTTTGCAGAATCCATAAGGCCCTGGGATCACTGGCTGGCTTTTTTGTTATTGGCCGGGGTCGGTGTGCACATGGTTCGGGAGGGGTTTGAAAAAAGCGTTTCTTGCCCGAATTGGCCGGACCCGACAAAGGGTAAAGCCCTGTTCGCTCTTTCTGTAGGCACGAGTATAGATGCCTTTGCGGCCGGGGCAGGGTTCGTGGGTCTGAGGGTGGACATTATCCGGACGGTGACCGTTATCGGCTTGATGACATTCGGGATTTCGGTGGTGGGTATGCTTTTCGGGGACCGTCTGGGGAAACACTCGGGCAAAAGAATGCTTGTTGTCGGCGGGCTTGTTCTCGCCTTGTTGGGACTCAAGATCCTGCTGGAACATCTTATAGCCTGACGGGGGTGTAAAAGTTGCCCTGCACGAGACCCGGATGGGACAGCTATTTCATGTCCATTGCCAAAGTTGTTTCTACCAGAAGCACCTGCCTGAGACGAAGAGTGGGGGCTGTTTTGGTTCGTGACCGGCAGATAATAAGCACAGGCTACAACGGCGCGCCGAAAGGGGTACCCCATTGCGAAGAGGTGGGATGCCTGAGGGAGGAACTTTCCGTCCCGTCCGGCGAGCGCCATGAAATATGCCGCGGATCACACGCCGAAATCAACGTCATAGCACAAGCCGCTGCCCTTGGGTCGCAGACTGCCGGTGCAACGCTATATTGTACCCATGAACCCTGTGCCTTCTGTGCCAAGGCGCTCATCAACGCCGGAATCGTGCGGATCGTTTACAGGAAGCCCTATCCCGACGAACTTTCCCGCAGGGTCAGGAAAGAGGCCGGAATGGATGAAACGGCCTTTCCGGAAGGGCGATACGATTAGAGCCTGAGGCTGAACAAGCCGACTGGAGATGATGACGGCCGTGGCGATTGAAATCACCCGAAAGAAACGGGAACCCGGTGTTGAAATCGATGACCTGATCGGCCTTTGGTCTATCAAGAGGGAATTGCGACGCATCGAAGCCATGCTGTGGCTCAATCGGCACCGGGAAAAAGAGGACCTGGGACGATTGAAGCTCGAGTCCTTCCATTTTGCCTTTCGAGGCAATCCAGGTACCGGGAAAACCACCGTAGCGAGGCTTTTGGGCGAGATCTTCCACCGCTACGGGATACTTCGTGTGGGTGACGTCGTTGAGGTGGACCGATCGAAACTGGTAGGGCCCACGCCCGGCGAGACGGAAGTCAGGGCAAGAAAGGCCCTCAAAAGCGCCCTCGACGGCGTCCTTTTCATCGACGAAGCCTATACTCTTGCAGGCGACAGCCCTTCCGACCCCGGACTAAGAGCGCTGGAAGTCATACTGAAGGGAATGGAAGATTACCGGGATGCGCTGGTAGTCGTTTTTGCCGGGTATCCGGCGGAGATGGACAGGCTTTTCGACAAGGTTACCGGCCTTAAAAGCCGCGTGCCCTTCCACCTGGAGTTCGAGAACTACACACCGATCGAGCTTATCAGAATCGCAAATTTAATGGCTGCCAGGGAGGACCTGGAATTTTCCGATGAGGCTTCCCTGAAACTTCTTCGAATGATGGAAAAACGGGTCAACCAACCTGATTTCAGCAATGCCCGGGAAATCAGGAACATTCTCGATCATGCCAAGACGAAGATGTCTTCCCGCCTGCAGTCGAGGTTGAAAGTGTCCCCATGGGATATGAAGACCATCACCGCCGTTGACATCGAAATTCCGATGGAACAAGAAGAGTCTCCGGAAGAAAAAATAGAGAAAAAGAAGAAGGAAATGTACGCCGACCCGACGGATCGCAAAAAGCGTTATGCCCTTGCCGCTGTATACGCCGAGGCAGGACTCTGGTCCGATGCCGCGGGCCTGATGGAACCGCTGGCTGAAGGACTCGACGAAAAGGAGGCTGCCCTTTACGGCAAGGCGCTTTACATGACCGGAGAAAGGGACAAGGCCTGGCATGTCTTCAAAAATCTCTCCCTGAACAGAGAAAGCGCTTTCTTCCAGGGACTTTCAGCCCTTTGGGCCGGGGAAACAGGACTAGCCGAAGACCTTTTGAACGAAGCGGCATCCATGGCACCCGAAGCAGCCGAGATTCATTATGCCCTGGCTTTTGCTGCCTTCGAGTCTAAAAACTGGGGCAAGGCTACGGAACATATTACGGAGGCCCTGGGTAAGAAGGGAAGCACGATCCCTCCCTCGATCCTGAGAGACCTTCCTTTCGACAGGCTGGAGGTCCCCGAAAGCCGGCAAGCCTTTTTTGACATGGTGACGAGATCCTGGGGGCAATATGCCGATACGCTTCTGGATTTCGGGAAGGCCCTTCTGGCATCGGCCGACGAGGCCACGCTGCCCTTTGCGATGGATGTCCTCCGGCGGGTTTTGGCGGAGCGCCCGGATGATGCAAGGGCCCACAGGCTGTTGGCCGGATGCTGTGAAGCATCGGGGGCTTTGGCCTCCGCCGCGGCCTCTTTGGAAATAGCCCTCGAGATTGAACCCCGCAGAACCGGAGACTGGCAAAAGCTTGCGGAACTTTACGAACGCATGGATATGCACGACAAAGCCAGGTCTATTTATGAAGCGCTCGTCAACGAACCAGGCGGATTCGGTCCCGTGACGCTTTCTTTGGCGGCGAAACAGGAGAAGGCGGGCGAATTGGAAGAGGCGGAAAAGCTTTATGAAAAAGCCTGGGGACAGGAGCTTGACGAAAAAGAAAAGGCGTTTTGCGCAGAGCGATTGGGAGTTTTGAAAGCTTCTTCCGGAAATCTGGATACAGCGCTGCGATATTTGGAAGCAGCCGGAGATGCTGCTATATCCCCGGAGGCAAGGTTCTGGCATGCCAGGGCCCTGATAGAAAAAGGGAGATGGTCCGAAGCGGAACCGCTTTTTCAGGAGCCGCTTGCTGGAAACATGTTGGAGGCCGCGGCCTTATATTGGAAAATCAGGGTCTTCATCGCCACGAAAAACCTCTACCAGGCCAGAAGACATGCAGAAAACGACGGTGGAAACAGCTGGCTGAAACTGGTAAAGGGCGTGGTTCGGGGACTATCGGGAGACAAGTCTGCGGCAGCTGTTCTAAAGGAGCTTGCTACCGCCGGGTTCGGACCGGACGGTTTGGGCCTTCTTGCGGTCGGCCTGGCCGGCATCGAGGAATGGGATTTGGTCGAAGCCAGCGCCAGGAAGGCTCGCAGAAGCGATCCCGGACCTTTCTTGTGGGAACGGTCAGACAAGAGGATAGTGGAGGAAACGGCCTATCTGGGAGCAGTAGCTGCGGCGAGGCTGGGCAAGTGGACGGAAGCCCTGGAGGAGTTCCACAAAGTCTACATATCCCTGCGGCATCCCGCGCCACTTTACGGTCAGGCGGTAAGCCTCGTAGCCCTCGGTGAGGTAGACCAGGCAAAAAAAATTTTCCTGCAGCTCAAATCGGCGGCGCCTGCGTCGGCCAAAAAGCTTGAGGACCTGATACGCGACCACACCGGCCTCAGGCGATTTTTGGCCGAAAAAGTCGACCCGGGGCTGCTGGAAACGTTTGTTTTCATATAAGAGAGCTCGTTCATTCGTGATTGACCCAAAAAGAAGGAGGATTCGCAATGGAAAGAGACAAGGCTCTGGAACTGCTCAAAAGGTATAATGCCGAAGAAGGTCATATAAGACATGCCGTCGCCGTGGAAGCGGCGATGCGCCATTTTGCGAGGAAACTGGGAGAAGACGAGAAACTGTGGGGAATAACTGGTCTTTTGCATGACATCGATTGGGAAAAGACACAGGAAACACCCGAGCGCCATACCCATGTAGGGGCGCAAATCCTGGAAGAAGAGGGCTATCCGCCCCAGGTGGTAAGGGCGGTTTTATCCCATGGTTGGGGAATATGCAGTGACGTAAAACCCGAATCGGACATGGAAAAGTACCTTTTCGCCGTCGATGAGCTGACGGGCTTTGTAACCGCTGTAGCCCTGGTTCGCCCGGGGAAATCGCTGCAGGACCTCAAGGTCAAATCTGTCAGAAAAAAATGGAAAGACAAGGCTTTCGCCCGTGGCGTCGACAGGGACGTCATCCAAAGGGGGGCGGAGCTTCTCGGTCAGCCTCTGGAAGATCTCATAGAGGAGGTAATCGAGGCCCTCAGACCGGTAGAAAAAGAAATAGGACTGGGAGAGGACGACTGATTCGCCAGATTCATTCGGACGACGCGACGCTTCTGCTATTCCAGGGGCGCCGCGTCCAGTAGTTTCCACCGGATTCCACCAGGTCCGGTCATTTCGTACGACAGCAGCATGTACCCGCCTATATGCCCGTCCTCTACGTAGGCCATGCACCATGAAGGTCCCAAAAACCAGATATCGCTTTTGCCCGGAATTCTCATGGTCCCTCCAACAACGCCTTCCCACGGCAGAAGGTCTCTTCGCGAAAGCAGATCCTCCAGGGCTTCCTCGCGGGGATCTCCTGTGGAAACGGAGGCCCTTTCACTCCAGTCCGGTCCCGGTACAGCGGCATCCTGAAGGTTTTGGACCTTTTTCTCAAGAATTTTCTCGCGCAGGGCGTATTCGTCTATGATTCCTTGAAGGGACCGGATTTCGGAAAGACTTCGGAAATTGAAAAAGAGACTTGCGGCAAGTCCCAGTGCGAGTAAAACGAGCAGGACCGAATTTGCGAAAGCGCGTCTTGTGATCATTGTCATCACCCTCCGGCATGTTGAAACAGTTCCCCTTGTGGTACTCTTCCTCATGTGAGTACTTACGTCAGTTTAGCACTATAGGTAGGGTTTCGGGATAAATAAAGTTTAAAGGCATTAAAAGGCCTGTTTTTTGGCCCCCGGGAGGAGGGAATCCGTAAACGGGCGGATACGCTGTTTACCTGGGGCAGTGGACAATAATACCTACAGGGAAAAAACCCTTTTATAAAAGAAGGGAAGTGTTTTTATGGCGATACGGATAGTTCTGGCCGACGACCATCCTCTTACGCGCGTCGGACTCAGGGACTACCTGCTCAAGGAGGAGGATTTCGAACTCGTAGGCGAGGCCTCCGACGGTATCGAGGCCGGGAGGCTCATAGAGAGCAAAAAACCTGACGTAGCGCTCCTTGACATAAGGATGCCCGGTGAAAGCGGCGTTTCTCTGGCCCGGAAAGTCCGGGACCTGTCACCTTCCACTGCTGTCATCATGCTCACCTCCTACGATGCCCAGCAGTACGTCCTCTCTTCCCTCAAGGCGGGGGCAAAGGGGTTTGTGCTTAAAACAACGACGCCCGAGGACCTGGCCAGGGCGATTCGTATTGTCGCCTCAGGGGGGTTGTACCTTGATTCCGAGGTTTCTCAGGCTATGGAAAGCCCCGGGTTTTCGCCGGAAAACCTGTCCTCCAGGGAACGTGAAGTTCTGGTCGAGGCGGCAAGAGGCCTTTCAAGCAAGGAGATTGCGGGGAAGCTTTACATCAGCGAAAGGACCGTACAAACTCACCTCGGGTCCATTTATGACAAGCTCGGGGCCAGGAACAAGACGGAAGCCATGCTTTTGGCACTCAAATACGGGGTGGTTTCGCTGGAGGAGTTGCTTGAATGAGGCGACATCTTCTGATCCTTTTGACGGTAGCGGTCCTCCTTCCCTCTTTCGCCGCTTTGGTCATAGGCTGGGTAGGGGTGATCGAACATCAGAAGGCCATGGAAGTGGTGGCCCAGTCCTACGTCAAGGACCTGGCGCAAAATTTCGCCGACCGGATCGAAGCGGGCTGGGAGACCAGGACGGGTTTCTCGAGAATGGAACGTATGATGAGGTTCCACAGGATGAGCTTCGACCTTTCCATACCCGGCTGGGTTGCGGTGGTGGATTCAAATGGCCGTTTGCTGCTTTCCACGTCGGGAGCAGATATCCTCACCACGCTCTGGCAGCAGGAAATTCCCATCGGGTCGGCCGTTGACGTCATAAGTTCAGGGGGGGAGCGCTTTACCCTCGCCGCATACCCTGCCGGCGCGACGGGCTGGTTTGTCATAGCCGCTGTTTCGTGGAATGAGCTTCTGGGGCCAATGCTGGCTTTCAACCGCTGGCCCTTTTACGTAGGGCTCACGGGGCTTTTGGGGCTTCTTTCGGTATACGCCCTGTGGCGCTGGCTTGTTTCCCCATTGCGCTTTCTGGAGGCGGAAGTTTCCGTACTTAAGTGGGGTAAGGAAGTGCCGGTTCGTGATGATCCCAAAGCGGTCTTCGAGCTTCGGAGACTGCGCCAGGTCCTGTACCAGCTGGCCCTTTCCGCGATGGAACGGGCGAAACTTATGAAACGTTACGTCAGCGATATCGTTCGGGTCCAGGAAGAGGAAAGGTCCAAACTGGCACGTGAAATTCACGATGGGCCGCTTCAGGATGTTACAGCCCTGATCCAGCAGCTTCGGCTGGCGACGTCTGAAGTGAAAAGGGAAGAATCGGTCGACAGGCTCCATCTCGCTGAAGAGGGGGCCATTCATGTGGTACGTGAGCTGCGTTCCCTTTGCGACGAACTTTCGCCGCCCTGGCTCGATCTTGGACTAGCCCAGGCCCTTCAGGAGCTGGCCGACAGGTTCTCAAGGCATCTCGGCATTTCCGTGAGCCTGGAAGTCGATGGAGAAATTCCCCTCTCCCGTGAGGAAACCCTCGCGTTTTTCAGGGTAGTCCAGGAAGCAGTGCACAACTCGTTCAGGCATGGGAACGCGGATTCCGTGGTGATAAGGCTTTTCGAGGAAGACGGGATGGCCGTGCTCGAAGTCGTGGACGACGGGAAGGGCTTTGATTTGGAAGTGGACGTGGAATCCCTGCGAGTCAGCGGTCACCGTGGACTCGCCAACATGAACGAGCGCATGAGCCTCATAGGCGGGACGCTCGATATAAAGTCCACTCCGGGAGAAGGGACCACAGTCAGGTGTTCGGTGCCGATCACTTCCGCTTCTGCCTGAAGTGGCCGCCCCATACTCCCCTTACGTCGGAGACGAAAACGAAACCTGTACTGCCTATCATGTTCGAGATATGAGGGATCTCCGAGCGCTGGCACAGTATCTTGAGTATGAGCCTGTCGCCCGCTTTACCCTCTCCATGGATGACGGTGGTTCCGAAGCCTTCTGACCTAAGGTCCTCCACCAGGATGAGGGAGGACTCGGTTTCCGGAGCGATCACTTCGACCAGGACATAGGCGCTCATGAGCTTTGACTCGAGGAATATGCCAAGGTAGTTTCCCGCAGCAAACCCCCCGGCGTAAGCGACGATCTGAAGCGGTGATGTTATGCCGTTTTTGAGGACGTATCCCAGTGCGAGAAGGTATATGCCTGACTCGAAGAACGCGGTAACAGCAGCCTGGGCTTTTTTCCCCTTGACGAGAAGCAGTATCCTGAACGTCCCGAGGGAGACATCCATAAGGCGCGAGCAGAAGATGAGTAAAAGTCCGATCAGGTCCATGATTCCTCCACGGTCCCGTCCGTATGGTTTTTGTGGACGGCAAGCACATAACATCTTAGTATAAAATGAATGAGTTTGACAGCCCGAAGAAAAGAGAAAGAGATCGGATAATAAGTTCGTCCAGCGAAGGGAGGGAGCCCCTTAAAGGGGCGAAATCATGCGAATACGCGTTCTTGGTGCTGCCGGAGAGGTAACCGGGTCCAACTATCTTCTCGATGTGGGAGGGAAAAGGGTACTTGTGGACTGCGGCCTTTATCAGGGTGGGGATCAGGAAAAAAACAGGGAGCCACTGGGTTTTGAACCCTCAGAGCTTGCGGCGGTAATACTTACCCATGCACACCTGGACCATACCGGGCGGGTTCCACTTCTCGCAAGGCAAGGATTCAAGGGCCCTGTCTATGGCACCAGACCGACTCTGGAACTCTCGGAAGTCCTCTGGGAAGACGCGGCGCGTCTGCAAAAAGAGGACGCAGAGTGGAAAACCAGGAAAAACCAGCGAAAGGGACTGTCTCCAGTGGAGCCTCTTTTTACCGAAGAGGACGCCAGGCAGGCTTTGGGGCAGTTAAAGTCGGGCAGTTATGACGATGTGATCGACATCGCCGAGGGTGTCAGGGTCAGATTCAGGGATGCCGGGCATATCCTGGGCAGCGCCAACCTTGAACTGTGGCTTGCCGAAGGCGAAGAGGAGGTCAAGATCGTCTTTTCCGGCGACCTGGGGCCTCAAAAGACCGTTTTGGAACGCAATCCTTCCTTCATCGAAGAGGCCGATTACGTGGTTATCGAATCCACCTACGGCAACCGGGAGCACAAGACCAACGAGGAAAGCCGGGAAGAATTCCGCCAGACGATGCGGACAATGCTTAAGGATCACGGCAAGGTGCTTGTTCCCACCTTTGTCGTGGACAGAGCCCAAAGGGTGCTGTACGAATTGACGCTCATGCAGCTTGAAGGCATACTTCCGGATAACGTACCCATCTATTTCGATTCACCCATGGGGTTGAAGGCTACCGAAATCTACAACGAACACGTTGCCCTGCTCTCGAGCGAAATCCAGGATCAGATACGAAACGGCACGGATCCCTTTTCGCCGAAACAATTGCGTATAGTCGAAAGTGTTGAAGAATCAAAGGCGATAAACTCCGTAAGGCACGCCATTGTCCTCGCCGGTAGCGGCATGTGTACAGGGGGTCGTATAGTCCATCATCTGAAGAACAATCTGTACAAGGAAGACACCCACGTCGTTTTTGTCGGTTACCAGGCAAGGGGTACTTTGGGACGCAGAATAGTGGAAGGAGCCAGGACCGTCAGGGTGGCGGGGGAGGAAGTGGCAGTAAATGCCCAAATACACACCATCAACGGGTTTTCCGCTCACGCTGACCGCAGGGACCTTTTGGCATGGGCACGTAACTTCAGTACGAAACCCACTTTCTTCATCACTCACGGTGAGGAAGAGTCCGCCGAGGCTCTTGCCAGGAATCTGGAAGAAGAAGGTTTTAAAGCCGTAATACCTGTGCTGGGGCAGGGATTTGAGCTTAAGCCGAGTCGGGAGGCGGTTGCCGCCGGGACAATCGGTGCGTTCAGAGGCTTTAAAACGGGCAAGTCGGAAGCGGACGCCCTGCTTTCTGAGATAGAGGCCGTTACTTCACTCCTTCGAGGCAAGAAGGGGTTAGAACGAGGGGAGTACATCAACCTGCTTTCATCGGCTCACACCCTTCTGGAAACCGTCAGGGACAAGATAGAGGAGACCGGCGGGGGAGAAACGGTTTTGTAAAAAACCGAAAAGGACCTTGGTGAGCATTTTGAACGCGGAAGAGTAAATTACCTCGTGAGGAGGTTTCGATATATGCGCAAGGGGATCTATTTCTGGTTCACCATAATTTTTGCGGCCGCTGTCATAGCGGGCGGCTACATATATTTCGGGCACAGGCCGGTAACACTGACAGTGTCCGAAGTCCTGCCGGCGGTTGGAGAGAGCTTACCGTACGTTCTGGTCATTGCGCCGGGAGACCAGATAGGGGCCGAAATCCCGGAAGAAGTCGTCCGAAAGGCTCCCTTGCGGTCAAAGCCCTATTACCGGCTGATGCGCGGGTTGTTGCCTTTGGCAGGGTTTTCGAAAGAATCGGCGCTTTTGGCCGCGGGAGCGAGGGATACCGGAAAGGCCGAATTGTACGGCGCCTTCCTTTTTACCATTAAGGAAACATCCGCCCTTTCCACGGGGCGGGTTCCCGAAAACTGGAAGGAAGCGCTTCCTGAAGCGTCTTTGGGAAAAACCGGGAACAGGTCCCTTTTGAGACTGGGTGCCGATGCCCCTGAATTGTATTTTATTACCCGGGGCGACATGCTGCTTGTGTCCCTGGAAGAGGCCGGCATCGACAGGATGATTGAAGCCATCGACGACCCCGTTTCAAGGATGAATGTCTCCTGGAAATTGGAAACTGCCTGGCCGGGGCATTTCCTGTTTAACGACGGTGGAGTCCTGGCCGAAAAGGCGTCTTTAAAAGGTCTTGACGTGGGCTCTGATGTCCTAAGGCTCGAAGCGGCCTGGAAGAAAACGTCAGACGAGGGCCTTTTGGCCTGGTCTGTAGACGGGATCGAAGGGTGGATACCGGCCGAGATTGGTAAAGCCCTGAAGGGTCACTTTTGGCGGGAGGAGCTTTACATGCCCGAACCTCTCATCCTTGCGGCCGGCTTTAACATACCCCGGGTCGTACCCGGCGGGTCAAAACTTTGGGGCGAGCTTTCCGAAGCTGCGGAAACGATTGGCGTCGGGGCGAGCCTTTTGGCTAGGGTCCTGGAAGGTCCTGCCTTGTTAGTAATCGGCGGACGCAGTCGCCTGCTTCTGGCAGATTTACCGGGTTTTTTGCTGGAATTGCCCGACAGGGGTAAAGATGGAATCGAACTGGTGGAGGCCTTGTGGGAAAGGGACTTCATGCGGGTTCCAATGGAACCCCGGCCCCTAAATGGATTCGAGGCCGGAGGAAGCCTTTCGATCCCACTTTCCGTAGTCGGGGCCGCGTCGGAAGATTTGGTCGTTATGGGGGCCATGGATGTGTCTAAACTCGGCGAACTCCTTCCACCGAAGGACGTAGTCGATCTCCCCGAAAGTGCGTTGGCGTGGATTTATGTCGATTTCCCGAAAGCGGCGGAAGCCTTGAGGAACCTGGGCACGGCGGGAAGCCTGGCCCAAAGGATAGGCATTTCCGGAGGAGAAGGCCTGGAAGAACTTGCCGAATCCGTTGAAAGGCTCACCCAACTGGGTAAAATCCTGGTGATTATGGAGGATTATAAAACGGGACGAATCAGGTGGGAACAGTAAAACCGGATGTACATGACACGCCCCTTAAAATCGGTGCGACAAAAAACTTGAAAAAGACCTTCGTTGAAGAAGGAAAATGCGGGAGGTAGGGAAAATGCCTGAAAACACCCTTGTCGTTCTTGAAGAAAGAGGCTGTGTGGAATGGTGCAGCAGCCCCGAAGAACTGACGTCATTGTTTGAAGAGGAAATGGTTACAGGGTACGTGGGTTTCGATCCTACGGCCGACAGCCTGCACGTGGGCCATCTTATTCCCATAATGGGACTGGCCTGGATGCAGAGACTAGGCCACAGACCGGTGGCCATCGCCGGGGGAGGAACGGGGCTTATAGGTGACCCTTCGGGAAAGAGCAAGGAGAGGAACCTGTTGACACTGGAGCAGGTGGAAAAAAACATGGAAAAGGTCAAGGAGCAGTTCAAGCGGTTTCTTGATTTCGATTGCGGTGTCAATTCGGCTTTGATCATCAACAATTACGACTGGCTAGGCAAGCTTGGCCTCACAGAGTTTTTGACGGACACGGGCAAGCACTTTACGGTGAATTACATGATCAACCGCGAATACGTAAAAAGCCGACTGGAAGACCCGGAAAAATCCATTTCCTACACGGAGTTTTCCTATATGCTCCTTCAGGCCTACGACTTCTTCCACCTTTTCAATGAAATAGGCTGCAAGCTGCAGATGGGCGGGAACGACCAGCAGGGCAACATTATAGCCGGCATAGATCTCATAAGGAAAAAGACGGGGGGACAGGCCTTCGGAATTACTTACCCGCTGCTTTTGACAGCCACGGGCCAGAAGTTCGGCAAGACCGAGGAAGGAACGGTGTGGTTGTCGGCGGAGCGGACGTCGCCTTACAAGTTTTACCAGTTTTGGATCAACGCAGACGACCGGGATGTGGAAAAATTCCTGAAGCTTTTCACCTTCCTGCCCCTTGACGGGATAAAAGATCTGATGGAACGGCACCGGGAAAGGCCTTCAAACCGTGAAGCCCAGCGGGTTTTGGCCTGGGAGGTAACCAGCGCTGTTCACGGCGAAAAAGCGGCCTCATCGGCAAAAAGGGCGAGTGAGATCCTGTTCGGCAGCGACTTCGACCCTTCTGAACTGGACGGCGAAATGGTCTCGATATTGCACCGGGAAGTCCCCACCGGGCGACTGGATGCCGACCCGGAAGACATAGTGGACGCCCTCGTGGCCTGTGGTGCCTGCAAGAGCAAGGGAGAGGCGCGCCGCCTGATACGCGGGGGAGGAGTCAGCCTTAACGGTAGAAAAGTGGAAACCGAGGATGCCTCCCTTTCGTCCGCGGATTTCCTCGGTGGGCGGTTCCTTTTCTTCCGTCTGGGCAAAAAAAGGTTCCACATAGCCGAAAGAGCCAATCTTTGACTGGTCACACAAGGACCGGGGAAAATGCTACCAGAAGGCTGGTGAAGGGTGCTGACGTGGCAGTGCGGTTTACTTGAAGGTTTGAGACGCTTCCTTGCGCCGGGGCCGCGGGCCCGTTTCACGGCAAGCGTGCTTTCTGGTCTTCTAAGGGTTTACGGGCCCAGAAAGGAAGTCGCTCTCACCAATATGGCCATAACCTTTCCGGAATGGGACATCGCCGAAAGGAAAAAACTGCTGCGTCGGGTTTACCGCCATTTTGCCTGGATACTCGTGGAGTACCTCGCGACGCTGAATGACCCCGCCTCGGTGCTGGAGTGGTTCGTGGAGACGGAAGGCAAAAAACTGCTTGACGAGGCCGCAGAAAGCAAAAAAGGAGCGGTCCTCCTTTTCGGCCATTTCGGAAACTGGGAACTTCTCGGAGGATGGCTGGCCTTTTCAGGGTATCCTATCGATGCCATGGTCAGAGAACCGGAAAACCCTGAACTGCGGGATCTTTTGGAAAGTTACAGGAGCCGCATGGGCATGGGGACCATAGGCAAGGATTCGTCCCGTGAGCCCATCAAGCGGTTGAAGCATGGCAGGTTTGTCGGAATAGCCGGAGATCAGCACTGGGGAAAGATGGGAATTGACGTCCCCTTCTTTGGCAGGGACTGCAGCACGGCACCGGGGCCCGCGGCCTACGCTCTTCTTTCGGGGGCCCCGGTGATACCTATCGTGGCCTACAGGCTGGCCCCGTTTCGCTACCGTTTTGAAGCCCAGGAGCCGATCGGTGTTCCCGAAGAAGGATCAAGGGAAGAAAAGATCCGGCGAATGACCATTGAGGCCAACATTGCCCTGGAAAGGATGATACGCCGGGCACCGGAGCAATGGCTCTGGATGCACCGGCGCTGGAGGGACTAAAGAGATTGTTTCTCGCAAAAAAGCGTTCCCGCTGCGGCGTAGTTTTCTCTCGACATTTCGGAAAGAATGATCCGCACCGTTTCGGGCTTCACGTCCAGGCTTTCGCAGACGGCTCTCGTTACGTTTTTGACGAGGGCCTTCTTTTTCCCCAGGTCTCGCCCTTCAAGCATATGTATCTCGATGACTGGCATTCGGCTTTCACCTCCTTCAGTCTCTTCTGGATTTGATCTTTCATTTGCCGATGCAGAAATTCTGGAAGATCGTATCGAGGAGCGAATCATCGGCTGCAATGCCCAAGATCCTCTCCAGGCATTTCCTCGCGTCCAGAAGCCCCGCTGCGGCGGCATCCTCGCCTGGTCCTGACGCAAAGGCTTCGAGGGAATGCTTTACGGCCTCCAAGGCGAGGCGAAGCTCATCCAGCTGGCGGGCCGTCGTATTGAGCCCCTCGTCGAGGGTCCCTTCCCCCAGAAAAAGCGATACAACATCTTCTTTGAGTTCCTCCACGCCCGAACCGGTCTGGGCGGAGATTATCCTGACGGGGCTTTCCGGAAGCAGGGACCGGACCTGACTTTCCTTCACGATCAGGGGAAGATCGGCCTTGTTCACTGCTACGATGTGAGGCTTGTCCCCGAGATGGGAGGCGATCTCGCGATCCTCTTCTGTTAGCGGTTCGTTTCCGTCTATGACCCAAATCCTGACGTCCGACTCACGGAGGGCGTTGCGAGCCCTCGCCACGCCTATGGCCTCCACCTCGTCGGAAGGGTGTCTGATTCCCGCTGTATCCACTAGCCTGAGTGGGACCCCCTTGTGGGTGAGGACCTCCTCGATGATGTCCCGTGTTGTCCCGGGTATGGACGTTACTATGGCCCTCGCTTCCGAAAGGAACGCGTTGAGCAGTGAGGATTTCCCGACATTCGGGCGTCCGACCAGGGCAACCCGGATTCCTTCGCGCAGTAGGTTCCCGCTTGCAGCCCGCCTGGTCAAACCGGACAGACGGTCTGATATTTCATGGAGCCGCCCGGCCGCTTCCTCTTTTTCCAAAAGCGGTATGTCCTCCTCGGGAAAGTCAAGCCCCGCCTCCACAAGGGCGCTGAACTCCAGGAGCCCTTCGTAGATATCCCTGACCTGCTTCGAGAAATCCCCGGAAAGGCTCCTTGCGGCAGCCTTGAGGGCTTCCGCGCTTCTGGCGCGGATGAGTCCGATAACCGCTTCGGCCTGTGCGAGGTCGATGCGTCCGTTCAAAAACGCCCTCCGGGTGAATTCTCCCGGGCCTGCCATTCGGGCGCCCCTTGCAAGTACTTCCTCAAGACATCTGCGAACAGCCAGGGACCCGCCGTGGCAGTGAATTTCGGCCACCTCCTCGCCCGTGTAACTGTAAGGAGCCTTGAACCACACGGCCAAAACCTCGTCGATGACTTCCCCCGAAGCGTCTCTTATACGGCCGTAGTTCATGAATCTCGGCGGGCTTTGAGAAAGCGGCCTGGTGCCCCGGAAAAAGCCGTCCACGAGGTCGCGGGCACCTGCCCCCGAAATCTTTACGATCCCGATACCCGCTTCGCCCCAGGCCGTAGCTACCGCTGCTATGATATCGCTGTTCATTGCCGCCCTCCGATATGCTTTTTTCCTTTATGCCTAGATCATACGACAAGTCACCTTGCATGAACATGCAAGAAATTCAGGATGTGCCCCGCAAGATCGACTTCGACATCTATAACGCTTTTTTTGACTGCTGACCGGGTACGTTTTTCATGATAACTTTGATGTAATCGAAGCTTTCAGGATAGCGGCATAGAGGTGGGCAAGCTTCACTTTGGCCAAGCAGGCGAAGAAAGGGGAAGCATGGTGAAAGATACTTCCAGCGCTGTTCTGGCAGGGGATGTAGGCGGAACAAAGACGAACCTCGCCATTTTCGACCTTTCAAGCTTCCCGGGACCGCCCATTGCGGAGGCCACGTTCCGGAGCAGGGATTACCATGGAGTGGACGACATCCTTGGGGAATTTCTGTCGCGCCTGGATTTTAAGGTAGAGCGCGGGGCGCTCGGGGTAGCGGGTCCGGTGTTAAGCGGCAGGGCGAAGGTTACGAATCTTCCCTGGATCGTGGACGAGCGTGACCTCATGGAAAGACTGGGCCTGAAGTCTTTAAAACTTCTGAACGACCTTGTG
Source organism: Synergistales bacterium (assembly GCA_018434645.1). Classification (GTDB taxonomy): domain Bacteria; phylum Synergistota; class Synergistia; order Synergistales; family Thermovirgaceae; genus UBA1876. The sequence continues at coordinate 20,143 of JAHDOX010000038.1, forward strand.
GCCTTCGCTAATGCCGTGCCTGTTTTGGGTCCAAAAGACCTTTTGGTCCTGAACGAAGGCAGCCCCGATCCCAAGGGTACAAGGGCTGTTATCGCACCGGGTACCGGATTGGGGCAGGCCTTTTTGACCTGGTGTCCTGAAGGTTGTCGGGCCTATCCGTCGGAAGGAGGGCACGCCGATTTCGCTCCGAGGGGAAAACTACAGGTTAGCCTTCTCGAGTATCTGGGAAAAAGCAGGGAACATGTCAGCTACGAACACGTCGCTTCCGGGAACGGGCTTCTGGAAATCTACAGGTTCCTCAAGGAATCGGGTTATTCCGAGCCCCCCTGGCTGCGCGATGAAATTGTCGCCTTGGAGGATCCGGTTCCCCTGATCCTGAAACATGCCGCCGGTGACGGACCTGCCTGTTCCATCTGTGAGAAGACCCTTTCCGTCTTTCTCTCGGTCTTCGGCGCAGCCGCGGGGAATGTGGCGCTCCATTTCATGGCAACAGGTGGCGTTTACCTGGGTGGAGGCATTCCTCCAAGGATAACCGGCGCGCTGCAGGGCGCGGATTTCAGGAAGGCGTTTGGTACAAAAGGCAGGTTCTCGGGCCTCGTGGAGGATATACCCCTTTACGTGATAATGAACCCTCGATCGGCCCTTTTGGGTGCTGCCCGGTATGTATCCCTTGCCGGACTATTGTAGTTTCGTTGCCTTTGTAGCTGCTCAGGGTCAAATGAAAGGGGAGCCCTCAAAAAATACATGCGGGCTCCCTTTCGTGACTTTGTTCAAACACATGCTCAGGCGAATTCGCGGATCGCTTCGCCGAGCCTCTTTATTCCCTCCTTCGTATCTTCCGGAGATGCGAAGGTAAAGCACATCCTGAAATTGTGCTTCCCGCCCCCGTTCGGGTAGAAGGGTTCGCCCAGGACGAAGGCGACTTTTTTCTCGATGGCCTTGTCGAAAAGATCCCTGGCCGGGATGTTGGGTGTCTCGATCCAGTAGAAGAAACCGCCCTTGGGGGTTTGGTACTTGACCTGGTCTTTGGGCAGATAAGTTTTAAAGGCTTCTTCCATGGCGTCGCGTTTATCGCGGTAGTGGTCGATTATTTTGGGTAAAAAGGCGTCAAGATACCCCAGTCGGCAGTATTCGTAGACCATGGCCTGGGCGACGACGCTGGTGCAGACGTCAACTCCCTGTTTGAAGACGGTCATCTTCCTTATCAGTTCCCGTTTCCCGACGCACCATGCGACTCTGGTCCCCGGGGCGAGGATCTTGGAGAAGCTGCTTGCGAAAACGACTCGTCCACTTTTGTCCATGGAAAAGATCGGTGGCAGGTCTTCTCCGTCGAAGCGAACGTAACCGTACGGGTCGTCTTCGAGGATTACTAGATTGTGTTCTTCGGCGATTTCAAGGAGCTTTTTCCTGCGTTCCACGGAAAGGTCGCAGCCAAGGGGATTGTGGAAGTTTACGATGGTGTAGACGAACTTGATCTTCTTGCCCTGTTTCTTTGCCTTGTCGATTATTTCCGGAAGAAGCTCCACCTTCATGCCGTCTTTGTCGCAGGGAACGGTGAGAAACTCGGCCCCGTGGTTATACATGGTGAGCGTGGCGCCAACGAAAGTAGGTTCCTCGCAGATGACGCAGTCCCCCTTGTCCAGCAGTGCCCAGCAAAGAAGGTCGATGACCTGCGTGGAACCGGTGGTGATGAGCATCTCGTCCAGTTCGGGCTTTCGCCCCATTCTGGGAGCTGTCCATTCGCACAGGAACTCCTTGAGAGGCTGGTAGCCCTCAGTGGTTCCGTACTGCAGGACATCCTTGCCTTCCCGGTCGAATATGCCTGCCGCCTCCTTGAACTGGCCTATCGGGAATATCTCCGGGTCGGGCATTCCCCCGGCAAAGGAGATCATCCCCGGCTGGCGGATAACGTGAAGCATATCACGAATCGGAGAAGGCTTCACTTTGCGGCTTGCCTCACTGTAAATCGAGTCCAGAAACGAGCTCAAAACACATCCCTCCCACATTAAGGTTTCTCGGCTTTTGCTCTTCTAAGGCTTTTGGCTCTGTTTGTTTTACAGACAGCACATCAAGTGCGCCGCCCTTTAAAGCTATCTATTGGTCCCCAACCAGGGCTTCCGTTTCGTTCCTTATGCGCGTTAATCGCCTTTCGGTAGGCGGGTGCGAGTTGAATCCGTTAGGTGAGGTAGCGTAACCAGCTTCTTTCATCCTCAGCATGGAGTTGTAAAGGCCCCACGGATCGTACCCTGCCATGGCAGCAAGACGGATGCCGTTAACGTCCGCCTCGATCTCCTGTTCCCTGCTGAATCCGGCTTCGGCCAGCGCCAAGCCGACGCCGTAAGCACCCTTGACCAGATCGCTCTCGTCTTCTATAGCTGATTTGTAAAGCAGGTACCACAAGAGGCTCCGACCCATCATCTGGTTGAAATGGCCGCTTTTTATGTGCCCTATTTCGTGGGCCAGAATGCCCGCCAGTTCGTCGCTGGTTTTCAATATTTCGAGCAGCCCGGTAGTTACATGAACGGAGTATTTGTTGAGCTGGAACGAAACCCAGGCGTTTGGTTCTTTCCTCTTTTCTATATGGACCGGTCCGGGGTTCGAAATACCGGCGGTACTAGTCAGCCTTTCCCATACGACTGGAACCACGGACTCGCTGAGGGCGGCATCCGCGGGAGCGAAAGAAACGACTGTAACCAATGTCAGAAAAACTGCTAACATAAAGGGCTTTTTCATGGGGTCATCCCCCCTTTTCCCGTTTTCAATCATATTATACCAACTTTCCCCTTCAGGTATCCGCCGAAACCACTGTTTTAGTTTTTTTATAAAGGCAACCGGAGTAGTGGGGCACGCCAGGTCTCGGGTTGACTGCAGTGTTCGGGTGTGATATACATATCGCAACATTTTTTCAGAGGGTGGCACCGTGCGATGATTGAAGTCAGGCAGCTTCTCAGACTCGACCGCGGTATGTCCGGTTCCGGGTTTTGCTCTTCCGGTTGTTCCGGAAGGGCATGTGCCGTTATGGAGTCCGGCTCCGCACCACCCTGGGCGTAAAGCACCCTTGTTTTAACCAGTAGAACCAGGAGGGGACCGGACCAGTTCCGGTCCCCTCTTTTTTTGATGTGTGACCTCCAGGGCACGCATCAAATCAGAAGGCAACGTCTTTGGTTTTTTACATGCGCCCTGTAAGGGCGTGCTCTCGGAGGGAGGTTCCATTATATGACGAGGTACCTTTTTACGCCTGGCCCGGTACCGCTTGATGGCAGGGTGTCGTCGGTGATGGCGGAACCTGTTGCAGGTCACAGGAGCAGAGAGTTTGCCGTGTTGCTTTTGAGGGTCCAAAACAGACTAAGAGACCTTTTGCGCTCCGCAGAGCCGGTGCCCCTTATACCCGGTTCCGGAACGGGGGCTATGGAAGCGTTGGCGGTAAATTTTACAGGCCCCGGCAGCAAGGTGATTTCCGTTTCATGCGGGGTCTTCGGCGAACGGTTCCGGGAAATAGCGCGAAGGTGCGGGGCGGAGGTGGCTCCCTTTGACATAGAACCAGGCAGGCCCTGCCTTCCCGAGGACGTGCTCGAAGCCTGCAGGATCCATCCCGACGCGGATGTGCTTCTTCTAACCCACAATGAGACCTCGACGGGGGTTTGCAACCCTCTGGAAGAGATTTGCCGGGCCTTGCCGAAGGAGCGGCCACTGATCCTTGTGGATGCTGTGAGCTCCCTCGGGGTAGTGCCGCTTTACCCTGAAAAATGGGGTGTCGACGCCTTGGCGTCTTGCTCGCAGAAAGGCCTTATGGCGCCGCCCGGGCTGGGTATCTGTTGGTTGTCGCCACGGGCGCGCGAGGTCCTTTCGAAAGGGCGGGAAGCCCCTACTGTCTTTTTCGACTTAAAGGCCTTTTTGTCGGGGTTAGAAAGGGAGGAGCCTTCGGTTCCATACACGCCGCCGGTTACCGTAATCCGGGCTCTGGATGCGGCCCTCGACGGTATTTTGCAAGAAGGCAGCCGAAAACGCTTCACAGCGCGCAGGCGTTTCGCGCGCTCCCTGGCGGCAGGAATGGAAAGCATGGGTCTTAAACTATTCGTAGAACAAAAAGAGCACAGATCACCCGGCGTGACGGCGGTGGAAATTCCTGAAAACCGCGCGGAGGACGTAAGGAAGGCACTTTCGGATATAGGGCTTGAGACGGCGGGCGGCCAGGGCAAGCTCAAAGGCCGCATTTTCCGTGTAGGCCATTTTACACGGGAAGACTGGCCGGAGATTTGCCTGATTTTGGGGTCCCTCTGGGCGGCCTGTCGCGAGGCGGGTATAAGTCTGAGAGAGCCTGATTTGAAAAATATCCGCGAGGTTTACGAAAGGGAGGATGTGCCATGTGGGAAATCCTTGTAACGGAGGCGGTCCATGAGGCGGGGCTCAAGATCCTTTCTTCCGATCCCGAGGTCAACCTTACACAGCGGCTCGGGATGTCGAGAAAGGAGCTACTCGAAGCGGTTAAAAACGTCCACGCCATGGTCACGAGGAGTGGCACTCCCCTGGACAGGGAGGTATTGGCAGCGGGGGAAAACCTCAAGGTAGTGGCCAGGGCAGGTGTCGGGGTGGACAATATCGATTTGCCCGAAGCGAGCAGACGTGGCATAGTAGTCATCAACGCGCCCACGGGGAACACCCTGGCCGCGACGGAGCACACCTTCGCCGTTATGCTTTCCGTATGCAGAAAGCTCCCGCAGGCATACCAGTCCCTGATCGACGGACGGTGGGAGAGAAAACGTTTCACCGGGATCCAGCTTTCGGGCAAAACCCTGCTCGTGGTAGGGCTGGGCAGGATCGGAGGCCGTGTGGCCTCGCGCGCCAAAGCCTTCGGAATGACCGTTTACGCCTATGACCCCTATGTCTCGTCAAGACGAGCCGAAGATCTTGGCGTCCGGCTCATGCCGGATCTGGCCGGAGCGTTGGTTCTTGCGGACGTCGTGACCCTCCACACCCCGATGACGGAGGAAACAACGCTCATGATCGATGAAAAAATGCTTCGAGCCTGTAAGAAGGGTGCGATTCTGATCAATTGCGCGCGGGGCCGCCTCGTGGACGAAAAAGCCTGCGTAGAGGCCCTCCGGGAAGGACGGCTTGCGGGAGCCGGGTTCGACGTCTTTTCGTCGGAGCCGCCAGAAGACAACCCGCTTTTTGCCGAAGACCTGAGAGAACGGGTCGTCCTTACGCCCCATATCGGAGCCAACACCAGGGAAGCCCAATCGGCCGTTTCCGAGATCGCCGCTTCCAACCTCCTGGCGGCCCTCAAGGGGGAGCCTTACGAGCATGCGGTAAACCTTCCCTTTATGGAGCACCGCCTTTCACCCCCGAAGCGTCTCTTTTTGTCCCTTTCACGAAAGGTTGGGGCCTTTGCTGCCTCCATTCTCGACGGGGCCCCCGAACGGATGACCCTCCGCATGAAAGGCGACCTTTTCGAGGATGAAGGAATCCTGTGCTTCGAAAACCCCTACCGCTATTCCGCCTTTACCGTGGCTGCCCTTAAAGGTGTTCTGGAGGTCCATCACGGTCCGGAGACAAGTTACATGGCCGCTCCCCTTTTGGCCAAGGAACGTGGATTTCGCGTGGAAGAGGGCAAAGGTTCCTCTTCGACATATCGCAACGTGATAGAGCTCGAGCTTGCAGGGGAGAGGAAGACGATACAGGTTATCGCCACCGTTACCGAGGAGGGCAGGCACCGAATCGTCAACGTCGGCGGGTACTGGATCGACTGCGTGCCCGAAGGCAACCTGATCGTCTTCCAGAATCACGACAGGCCCGGCGTAATCGGAAAGGTAGGCTCCCTTCTCGGTGAACTGAATATCAATATCGCCAATTTCGCCCTTGGCAGAAAAAACGGCAGCGGCCTTGCCCTGGGAGTGCTGCAGGTAGACAGCGAAGTGGATTGTGTCGTTCTCGAGAGGCTCAGGTCGGTGGCCGACCTTTTGTGGGCCGAGTCGGTACGACTGGAGGAAGGGCTTTAAACATGCGAGTTTTCCTGATACGCCACGGGCGGACTGCATGGAACGCAAGGGGTCTCTTCCAGGGTACTAAAGATATTCCCCTCGATAAAACCGGGCTCTTTCAGGCGGAGGCCATGGCGAAAAAGGCCGCGCAGATACCCTTTGACGCCGTCTGGTCGAGCCCCCTCTTGCGGGCGCTTGAAACAGCCCGGGTTCTCGCAGGTAAAAAGGGCCTAAAAGTGCGGGTTCACGGAGGGCTTCGCGAGATAGAACACGGGGAATGGGAAGGTCTCGACGCAAAGACCGTCGCTGGTCGCTGGCCTGGGCTTTTGGGTCTCTGGCACGAACGGCCCGATGAAGTCGTTATGCCGGGAGGAGAATCCCTCGAAGACGTAAGGGCCAGGGCGCTTGAAGCCATGGAAGTGGTATTCGGCGAAGGCAGGGAGTCGGTGGCGGTGGTCAGCCACGACGCCGTGATCAAGGTGCTCCTTTGCGCCTGGCTGGGACTTTCCCTTGGTGCGTTCTGGCGTTTCGACATCGGCAACGGGTCGATAACGGGGGTCGAAAAAACAGAAGCAGGATTCCGGCTCTTTTTGTTGGGTGATTTGTCCTGGTCGAACACTCCCTACGAAAGGGAAAGGCAGACCTCCCTTTGATGCAAAAGTGGACAAGACCGGATGCCGGGGTGTATGGTCAAAAAAATGAACCCGGCAAAAAGCCGTATTCAGGGAGGTGCCAGACAATATGACGCGATCGAGGCTGGAAGTGCTCAAATCGCTTGCCGTGGAAAATCAGACGAAAATGATCCTGCTCGTTTTGGATGGGCTTGGCGGTCTGCCAGGAAAAGACGGGTTGACGGAGCTTGAGAAGGCCGTTACTCCCAACCTGGACGAACTGGCCGAAACGGGGGAAACAGGGCTGCTCGAAATAGTAGACACAGGCATAACGCCAGGAAGCGGTCCAGGGCATCTCGGGCTTTTCGGTTACGACCCTTTTGAGTTCTCCATTGGGAGGGGCATCCTCGAGGCCCTTGGCGTCGGCGCTGAAGTTTCGAAGGGTAACATTTGTGCCCGCGGGAACTTCGCCACCTGGAACGGACAGGATGTCATCACCGACAGACGGGCCGGCCGAATAGATACCGAAACCAGCGGCGAACTGGTGAATAAACTCTCGGATTCGATCAGTGAAATAGGGGGGGTAAGGGTGCGTTTCTACCCGGGACTGGAGCACCGTTTCGTGGTCGTTCTCTCGGGAGAAGGGCTTTCAGAAAATGTTTCCGACGCAGACCCCCAGGTGGAAGGCAAACCGATGAAGTGGTCTGAAGCCACCGCTTCCGACGGAAAGAAAACCTCCGACGTCGTAAATACACTCATAAGGGAAGTCCGCAAGGTTCTTTCCGCTGAAAGCAGGGCCAACGGTTGTCTTTTGCGAGGGTTTTCGGGAGTCCCGGATATTCCGGGGATGAGGGATCTGTACAGGATTCATCCGCTTGCCGTCGCTTCCTACCCCATGTACAGGGGGCTTGCCAGGCTGGTGGGCATGGATGTGTCCGAGCCTGCAAGGGACCTGAAGGACCTGGTGGAAATAGTAAAAGCCCAGTGGGACGCCCATGACTACTTTTTCGTTCACGTCAAGTACACCGACAGCAAAGGGGAAGACGGGGATTTCGACGCCAAGGTGGATGTTATAGAGCAGGTGGACCGCATTTTGCCGTCCCTGTTAGAGCTGTGCCCCGAGGTTATAGCCATAACCGGCGACCACAGCACGCCCGCCGTGCTTTCCGCCCACTCCTGGCACCCTTCGCCTCTGGTAATCAAAAGCTCCTGGGTGCGCCCGGACGGTAGCAAGACCTTTGGTGAAAGGGCGTGCGCCAACGGAAGCCTCGGGATCATGCCCGCGTCGAAACTCACGGGCCTGATGCTGGCTCACGCGCGACGCCTTTCGAAATACGGTGCCTGAAGGATTGCGAGGGAACGCAGTGAGTGAAGGCAAAAACCTTACGACTTCGGAAGTAAGAGAGCTTGAGGCCGGAAGTAATTTCAAGGTCACCGGCGCGGTAGTCTCCGCCAAGGTGAGGTACGATAAGAATCGTCGCCCCTTCTGGGAGATGACCGTAACCGATGCCCAGGGATCGCTGGACGCAAAAATATGGAGCAACGCCAGGTGGTGGGACGCAAGGGACGGCCAGAAGATCCCCCTGTCTCCCGAAAACCTCGATCTGCAAAAGGAATTGCTTAACAGTCCGGTAGGGGTTTTTGGAACGGTGACTGAGTTCAAGGGGAGGTCCCAGTACCAATTCAACGAAATATACCTTCTGGACGGAAACAAATACCCGCTGTCGCTCTTTCTCGAAAGGTCTCCCGTTCCCGTGGAGGATATGGAAAGGGAGCTACGCGAAATTATCGACAAATGCGGCGAGCCCGTTAAAAGTTTCCTGGAGCATGTTTTCCGGGGACCTTTTATGGATGCCTTCCGGAACGCTCCCGCGGCCGTTTCCCATCATCACGCCTACGTGCACGGGTTGCTGGAACACACACTGGCCGTGACCCGAGGGGCCGTGGCGCTGGCGGAAGCGTACATTGCAGGAGGGGCAGATGTAGATCTGGATATCGTCATTGCCGGGAGCCTGCTGCACGACATAGGCAAGCTGGACGCCTATTCCCTGGACCCCTTCCCGAGCATGACCGTTCCCGGTACGGTAATCGACCATATACCCCTCGGATATGCCCGGTTCGTCAGACTGACCGAAGAATACGGCCTCAAACCGGAAGCGGCCCTGGCGATAGGGCATATTCTGGTAAGTCATCATGGAAGGCGCGAGTATGGTTCGCCGGTCCTGCCGGCGACACCGGAAGCCCTGATAGTATCGGCGGCGGATGAGCTGGACTTCGTAATGTACTGTTGGAGCGCGTCTTCGGACAGCCCACGTGGGGAGTCCGAGGTGTCGGAATATCACCCTTCGGCCCAGAGACGGTTCTGGAAGCGGGCCAACAGCGGTGGGGATAACGGAAAGAAAGGGCAGTGAGATGGGACAAACTTTCGAAATCGACGAACACCAGAAAGGAAGACGCCTCGACAAGGTGCTTAAAAGCAGGTGGCCAGACCTGCCCCTTGCGGCTTTAATGAGGTACTTTCGAAAGAAACAGGTCCGTCTGGATAAAAGGCCAGCAAGGTATGACGATCGTGTCGAAGCCGGGCAGGTTGTTTTTGTGCCCTGGGATGACCCGGCAAAAGAACCCTCCCACGCGGTTTCAACGACTGAAGGTGCCCGCCCGTCTATAGAGCTGATTTACACCGACAGCGAGATCTGTGTCGTCAACAAGCCATGGAACCTTTTGACCCAGCCGGTCGGGAAAAGCGATGATTCGGTGGTGGGGAGGGTGGCTTCCACGCTGGCGTGGAAGGAAAAAAACTTTTATCCTACCGCGGCTCACAGGCTCGACAGGAACACATCGGGTGTCTTGCTGGTGGCCTTGAGTGGCCCTTCGTTGAGGGCGCTTCACAAAATGTGGCGGGAAAACGAATTGCGAAAGTCCTACCTGGCCATAGTGAAGGGTGTTCCCGAAAAAGAAGGGGTAATAAAGTCACAACTTGAAAAAGACACATCCCGAAACGTTGCTTTAACCGTCAGGGAGGGGGGCAAATATTCAGAAACCCGGTACAGCAGGATCGAAACCGATGGTCATGTCTCTCTCATTTCGGTGGAACTTGTTACAGGGAGGCCCCACCAGGCCAGAGTCCATCTGGCGGAGGCGGGACATCCTCTTGTGGGTGACGTGAAGTACGGAGACCCCCGATTGAACGCAGAATGGAAGAAAGTCGGAGTTACCCGTCCTCTGCTGCATGCGCGTCGAATCCTTTTCCCGGGAAATGTTCCCGCTCCGCTGGAGTACCTGGGAGGCAGATCTTTTGCGGCAATCCCCCCGGGGGATTTCATGGCGGTACTTCGAGATAAGGGTTGGAATTTATACAGGGATGGGGTATAGTTAGTGTCGTAAAACCATTTTATTTCCGTGGAGGGTCGAGAATGAAGGAACTGAATCTTCAGCTTTCTGAAAAAGCAAGGGAAAAACTGGAAAAGGAAGGAAAAGAGGCCTACGTCATAGTGCGCAGGCTGGGTTCGGGTTGAGGCGCCAGAACGGCCGCTCTCGTGGAGAGCGGTAAACCGCCCGCAAAGGACGGGTACACAAAGCTCCAGGATGGCGATATCACGGTATGGGTGCCCGAGGAGCTTTCTTTCCCGGACGACGTCGTAAGGGTGGACCAGCGAGGGTTTTTGTGGAGTACCTACCTTGAGGCCCTGACGGATGAACTGCCCAGGGGAGGTTGCAAGGTCTGACGTGTGTGTTACGTCGGTCTGCAGGATCAATTTAACAATGATGAATAGAGTATATTGGCCTGCAGACCGATGAAACCATTCCTTTGAAGGAAATGAAGCTCGTTGTTTAAATCAATAAAACCAAGGACACAAAGACGGACCTGCGTCCGTGGTCTGCAGGTTCAAAGTAGCATTGATATTTAGGGAATATTGGCCTGCAGGCCGATGAAACCATTCCTTTGAAGGAAATGAAGCTCGTTGTTTAAATCAATAAAACCAAGGACACAAAGACGGACCTGCGTCCGTGGTCTGCAGGTTCAATTTAACAATGATGAATAGAGTATATTGGCCTGCAGACCGATGATACCATTCCTTTGAAGGAAATGAAGCTCGTTGTTTAAATCAATAAAACCAGGGACACAAAGACGGACCTGCGTCCGTGGTCTGCAGGATCAAAGTAGCATTGATATTTAGGGAATATTGGCCTGCAGGCCGATGAAACCCCGCAGGATAAAGCCGCTTTTTGCTTACAAAACTTTAAAAGCAAACCCAAAAAGAACAACAGAATGGCCTGTACAATTCGCCCCGCAGGCCTAAGTCTGGTGAAAAAGGATTTGAACTCAAGGACCGATTTAAAAGACTTGACAAGTTTCTTTTTTCACATAAACTAGTATAGGCTGATATTGGTTATTGTAATATTAAATATCAGGAAGCAATAAACAAACGTATAACACAAATATAACCCGTGCTTATGCATGGGCAAAGTTATCAGGGGGTGGCTATAGTTATGGGAAAGCGTACTTCAGAAAACGTCCTTCTCGACACGGCTCTTGAGAACTTCTACGGAGCAGCGGAGGAATTGGGGCTTGACGATGGTTTGATCGAAGTCCTGGGTAATTCGGAGCGGAAAGTTTGCGTCTCTATTCCTGTAACCATGGATGATGGAAGTGTAAAGGTTTTTAACGGTTACAGGGTTCAGCATTCCACCGCGCTTGGTCCGGCGAAAGGCGGAATCAGGTTCCATCCCGACGTGACGCTGGACGAGTGTGAAGCGCTGGCCATGCTCATGACCTGGAAGTGTTCGCTCGCCGGGATCCCTTACGGCGGAGGCAAAGGCGGCGTGGAGTGCAACCCTCTCGATATGTCCAAATCCGAGAAAGAGCGCGTGACCAGAACTTTCGCTGCCAGGATAGAGCCCTTCATAGGCTCCTGGACGGATGTACCCGCACCCGACGTCAACACCGGCGGGCAGGAAATGGTTTGGTTCGTGGACACAATAAGCAAGATGCGCGGACGCCTTGATCCTGCCGTCTTCACTGGCAAGCCTGTAACCTACTGGGGTTCCCAGGGCAGGACTGAAGCTACGGGGCTTGGTGTGGCCACTTGCGCGCTTGAGCTTCTCAAGGTCCTCGGAAAGAACGTGGAAGAGACCTCTTTTACCATCCAGGGGTTCGGAAATGTGGGGACCCACGCCGCGCTCACGCTGCAGGAAGCCGGTGCCAAGGTTGTCGGAATCAGTGACATAACCGGTGCCTATTATTGCAAGGACGGAATCGACATCAAAAAGGCTTTTGATCACGTTAACGAGCAACCCCAGAAGCTTCTGGAAGGGTTCCGACAGCCTGGACTCGAGAAGATGGACGGCGAGGAACTGCTTTTCCTGGATGCGGACGTGTTTATCCCTGCCGCCCTCGAAGGTGCTGTCCACAAGGGCAACGCCGACAAGATAAAAGCCAAATACATAGTCGAAGCAGCCAACGGTCCCGTTACGCCGGAGGCGGATGCGATCCTTAAAGACAAGAACGTCCTGATCGTGCCCGATTTTCTGGCAAACTCCGGCGGCGTGATCGGGTCCTACTTTGAGTGGGCACAGAACCTCGGCGGGTTTTTTTGGTCTCGCGAAGAATACAACGAAAGGCTTCTCAGGATAATGAGGGACAATTTCCAAAGGGTCTGGGAATTCAGCGAAGATCGCGATGTAAACATGAGACGCGGAGCTTTTATGACGGCAATCATGAGAGTCGCCGACGTGGTACGCATGCGCGGGGTTTTCCTCTAGATCTCGATCGGTCGAACAGGTGTGCAAAAGACCGCCCGGCAGGGCGGTCTTTTTTTTATCTTTGCCCGGCGGGATGAGGAGACGCTGGAATGAAAACATCGATAGAAGCGGGCCATCGGCAATAGTATGACGAACAGGCAGAACGGCAATAGAACCCGGGATTATAGTGAATAAAATAATCAAAAGTACGAAACAAAATAGCCGATAATTCACAAAACTCGCATTCTGTACGAATCGAAAGTGACGTTTTATAATAGGTAAAGTCACCTATAAAGCTTCAGAACACAGAGGCGCTATCAGAAGAAAATAAGAAATTCGAGTCGTTGCTAAGCCTTTAGATGGCGTTTAATGGAAGAAGAAGATCCCTTCTCTAAAGCAATCCTGAAAAAAGGGAATGTCCCTTGCATCACCGGGTGTTTCCCAAGGCGGCACATCCTTTTCGAAGAAGGGGGCTCGCTAGAAAAAAACCGCCCTGCAGGAAGTCCTCGCGTCTTTTGCCCATAAGAGGCTGAACCAAAACAGCCATAGCCTCGTCCCGGTCGGTATATCCATGTTTGGCCCTGTACGCCCGGGCCGCGGGGTTGCAGAGGGAAGCCCAAACGGCCTTGATGCCGTCTGTAAGCTCTCTCATGCGCCAAGCCCTGTCAAAGACGTTGGCTGCGAAAGTGGTGAAATATTTCCCGGCAAAAGATAAAAGGTGTGAATCTTCCAGCATCGAGCTCGAGCGGATGGCTATGGGGGCTTCCCAGAAGGCATCGATAACCTTGTCCAGCTCCGAAATAAGTGACGGACGTATTTCCCCCGAGGAGAAGGCGCGGTTTATCTTGTCGAGGTCGGGTTCGTCGTAGATCCACTCCATGTCGTTGTGCCTGATAAAATCGTAGAAGATTTCCGTTGTGACAACGTAAGTTTTGGACGGGAGCACCACATCTTTCTCAAGTTCGCTTCCAACAAGATGCTCGAAGGCAAAGGCCAAGCCCTTCCCCTTGCCGCCGATATTTCCGTCACCGATAAGGCATCCCTGTTCCTTGTAAAGCGGCTTTCCGTCGAAATCCTTATAGGGTACCCATATATCCTGCCTCGGCATGTTTTCTCCTCTCCCTCTCTGTACGTTGTCTGATTCCAAAAGGTTCTGGTTCTGGTGTTTTGCTTTGCATCATGGATTCAGGCGATAGATTGTCCTCGGGAAGGGTATGGCTTCCCTTATGTGATGGAGTCCGCAAATCCAGCTCACGAGACGCTCTATGCCCAACCCGAACCCGCTGTGAATGAAGGTGCCGTAACGCCTGAGGTCAAGGTACCAGTCGTAGGATTCTTCGGGGAGTCCTTCCTCCCGTATTCTCGAAAAGAGCAGGTCCAGATCGTCCTCTCGCTGGGACCCGCCGATGATCTCCCCGTAGCCCTCCGGTGCAAGCAGGTCGTCGCAGAGAACAAGGTCCTCCCGTTCGGGGTGCTGTTTCATGTAGAAGGCCTTGACCTTCTTCGGGTAGCATTCGACGAAAACGGGCTTGTCGAACTGTCTTGTCAGGATCGTCTCGTCGTCGCCGCCGAAATCTGTCCCATATTCTATGGGACTTCCAAGGCCCTGGAGCATCTTGACGGCGTCGTCGTAAGTTATCCTGTAAAAGGGCGGTTCTACACGTTCCAGAACGGACGTATCCCGTTCGAGGTCTTTCAGTTCCCGTCCGCAATGTTCGAGGACGTTTTTGACTATAGCCGAAACCAGGTTTTCCTGGAGCCTCATGTTGTCCTCGTGGTCATAGAAGGCTACTTCCGGTTCGAGCATCCAGAACTCCGTCAGGTGGCGTCTGGTCTTTGATTTTTCCGCCCTGAAAGTCGGGCCAAAAGTGTAGACCTTGCCGAAGGCCGCCGCCGTGGCTTCGGCGTAAAGTTGTCCCGTCTGCGCCAGGTAGGCCTTTCCTTCGTCAAAATAGGGGACCTCGAAAAGCCCGGAAGCTCCCTCGCCTATGGAACCGGTCAAAATGGGGCTGTCTGTGAGAAGGAAACCTTCGTTGTGTAGGTATTCCCGGGCCGCCCAGATGACCTGGTCCCTTACTTTCATTATGGCACGCTGGCGCTGGCTTCTCAGCCAAAGATGCCGGTTGTCGAGCAAGAAGTCTATGCCATGTTCCTTTTTGCCTATCGGGTATTCATGTTCCGGGTTGTGGATGACTTTCAGATCGGTTACGGTAAGTTCGTACCCCGAGGGAGCTCTTTCGTCTTTTCTGACGATTCCCGTGACTTCTACGGAGGCTTCCAGCCAGAGCCCCTTGGCTTCGAGAAAGGTTTCTTCCGGAATGTCCGATTTTGCCATTACCGCCTGAATGAACCCGGAACCGTCCCGAAGCTGCAGGAAATGGATTTTCCCTGAACTTCTCTTGTTATACATCCATCCTTTGACTACCACTTCCCGGCCTTCGTGCCTGAAAAGGTTTTTGATCTCTACCCAGGGTGCGGACATCGATGTTCCTCCTTACGTGAATTATATGTCATTCAAACACGTACGATTTGTAAAAAAAGAACCTGCAGAACGGGGAAAGCCCGGGCGCATCCTGTTGAGCGATTCCTCTAAGCGCACGTGCTGTCTGCAGTATTGATGAAAAAACGGCTTTTGTAATTTCGATAATTATGGAAGAGGCAAATAGAAACTCGCAGTTCTTCCATGTATGATACACTAACACACATATCGGTATTTCTCATATCGTTTACCCTGCATGGAACATATTCCCAGTACAGTCCGGACCGTCTGCCGAGCCGGAAGGAGAGACGATGATGGTTGGCGATTCATCGAAGTTTGAACGTTTAAAAGAAGATCTTACCGGGGAATCGGAAGCCCTGTCCGACCAGATAATTGCCTGGCGGAGGGAGTTCCACCAGTTCCCTGAGTTGGCGTACGAGGAAAACCTCACGGCCTCGCGCGTTGCCGCGGCCCTTTCTGCCATGCCGGGAATAGAGGTGGTAAGGGGGCTCGGAACGGGAACTTCCGTCATAGGTGTGCTGCGTAAAGATATAGACAAACCGGCCCTCGTACTGAGAGCCGATATGGACGCCCTGGCGATTCAGGAGGAAACCGACCTTCCCTTTGCCTCATGTTTCCCCGGTCTTATGCATGCTTGTGGTCACGATTCTCATATGGCGGCGCTTTTGGGAGCGGCGAAATTACTTTCAACACGGGCCGATGAACTCGAAAGGCCCGTGATTTTTTTGTTCCAGCCGGCCGAGGAAGGCAAAGGCGGAGCGAAAAGAATCATCGAAGGCGGCTTGTTTACTACCTTCAATATAAGCCGGATGGTGGCACTGCATTTCTGGCCCATGATGCCCTATGGACACATGAAAACCAAAAAAGGCACCATTACCGCTCTGTCCGACAGGATTCATGTGGTCATAGAAGGTGCTGCGGCCCACGCGGCGGCTCCTCACCTGGGGGTGGACCCGACTATAGTGGCGGCTCACGTACTCCTGGGGGTTCAAAGCCTGTTGACCCGTGAAATGGATCCAATGGAGGCGGCAGTCATAACTTTTGGTCAGGTAGAAGCCGGTGAGGCCTACAACATTATTCCCCAGACGGCACACCTTTGGGGGACGCTCAGGACTTTTTCGGAGGAAGTGAGGGATTTCCTGCAGGGCAGGCTTGAGGAAATGATCTCCCTCGTTGCGAAGGGGCATAGGGCGATTGCCACCGTGGAATATACGCGAAATTATCCGAGCCTCGTCAACGACGAGGAGCTTACGGAAGAAGTTCTCAGGCTTGGCAGTCTCTTTTTCGGAGAGCACCTCGTGGAGGAAATGGACCAGCCGATACTTTCCGGCGAAGATTTTTCGTTTTATTCCCTGAAGGTCCCAGCCTGTTTCATGCTACTGGGAACGGGATCGGAACTGGGACTTCACCATCCGAGGTACGATGTACCGGAGGAATTGCTGCCGATGGCGTCGGCCTGGCTCGCGTTCATGGGGTTGGTGCTTTGACACACGGGCGTACGCCTGTGCGTCGACCCGCGGTACACATTACCAAATCCTTGGCAAAGGCTGTTGGCCCCGCGGATCGAAGAGAAGCACAAGAGTAACAAGAGTAAAGAGAAAGAGCTTTTTGAAACAGAAACAAAATCCATGTCACACACGGGCTTACGCCCGTGCGTCGACCCGCGGGACACATTACCAAATCCTTGGCAAAGGCTTTGGCCCCGCGGATCGAAGAAAAGC
>JAHDOX010000002.1 GCA_018434645.1 Synergistales bacterium
ACCTGCGGCGCTGTCGGAACTGTGCCTGCTGTCGGCTGTTTCTGCTCAGCCGGGTGTATTTCCTGTTCGGGTTTTTTTGCAGTGGCAACCACAAGGGCCACCGCCTCTCCCTCCGGCAGGGTCTTGCCCGGTCTGGGCACCGTGTCCATGACCATACCGGGAGGAGTCATCAGTGTGTATTCATACCTTACTTCGCCAACACGCAACCCGCTTTGGCCGATGATTTGCCGCGCAACCTGCTCGCTTCGGTCCAGGACGTTTGGAACCCGGACCTGCCCGTTTACGCGGGGCGTACCAAGGCTGACCAAAAGGTCGATACGCCTGTTTTCAGGCACCATGGCCGGAGCAGCAGGACTCTGCGCTATAACGACACCAGGCGGACGGGTTTCACTATAAATCCTGACCACATCACCGACGTCAAACCCCTTCTCGTTCAAATGCGCCACCGACTGACCATACTCCATGCCCCGCACGTCGGGAAGAGGCTTGCGTTTGCCGCCCTTGCTCACCTTCAGGACTATGATCTTGCCTTTTTTAATAGTCGATCCCGTCTCGGGCCATTGAGAGACGACCGTTCCCGAGGGAAGAAGAGATTCTACCTCGTCGATCCGGACAAGCAACCCCATTTTTTCGGTCACGGAAACGGCGTCGACTATGCTCATCCCCTCCAACCCCGGTACGGCGACATCGCAGAATCCAAAAAAGATGGAGTAAAACGCAAATGCACCGGATCCGACGATAACCAACAGGGAGATAAGGAGGGTAATTCGGAACATTTTTTTCATAATTTTTCCTCCTAGTCGCGCTTCATCAGTGCTGCGAGGAAAAAGCCGTCATTCCATGGAAGCGTCGGCCAGAGATAATATCCCCATGGTCTTCCTCGTTGGACATTATGATAGATGTTGACAAGGGGCATTTCAACAACATCGGGACAGCCGGTCAATGCCTCGGCTACGACCCTCTCGTTTTCCTCCCGTAGTATGCTGCATGTGGAATACAAAACCACACCTCCGGGAGCCACTATCTCCAGCGCCCGGGAAAGAAGCCTGGTCTGAAGCGAGGCGAGTTCTTTCAGTTTTCGGGGAGTTTGTCTGAGCTTCGCATCAGGATGGCGAGCCCGGGTTCCGCTTCCCGAGCAAGGGGCATCTACAAAGACAAGTTGCGGCCGGCTTAAAGGCTCAAGTTTCAGGGCATCCCCCTGGCGAAAGCGCAGGTTGCACCCTTCGAGCCCAAGCCTTTTCATTTCGCGCTTTGCAGCCTCGAGCCGTGGGGCCGATATCTCCCAGGATTCCAGACAAATTTCCGGAAGATCCTGCAAGATCTGTCCCGTCTTAACGCCACGTCCGCAACACATTTCCAGGGCAGGTCCACCGTCATAAAAAGAAGCGACTGTTCCGGCGACAATCATCGAGGATTCCGTCTGGGGCGTCACATGGCCTTCCCTGAACCCCGGCAAACCAGGCGGAAAGGCTGAAGAAGCCATTCTAACGGACCGTTTCAGAACCGGAGAAGCCCAGGCACGAAAACCCCTTTTTTCAAGCTCTTCGATAACAGGCTGCGGCTGGATGCCGGGTGAAAGTCGCAGGGACATGAACGTCTTCATAGCCATGAGTCGGACGAGTCGGCGGGCTTCATCCCTGCCCCAGTAGTCACCAAGGTGCATTCCCACCCAGTTCGGGACACCGCTATACATGCACTGATCCCGCAAGGAAGGGCTCCGGGATATCTCATCCACCGCAGCCTTGCCTCGCTGCGATGCTTTGCGCAACACGGCGTTGACCAAACCGGCTTCTTTCGGACGTCCGTTTTTTTTAACTGCCTCCACCAATGCGTTGACCAGGACTTGGGGGGCAAAAGAATTCAATTCGAGCAAGCCGGCTATTCCCAGAACCAGTGCATCGCCCGCAAAAACCGAGACAGCATTCAGAGGCCTGCCTGAAAATCTCACCGCCAGGTTTTTCCAAAGCGTCGCCCGGCGCAAACCCGCATATACCAGGGATGTAACCAAAATCCTGTCGCTATCCGGGAGCCTCTCGGTTCTCTTTCTGATTGATTCGCTCGCGAAAGCGCCCTTCATTACATCACGCCAGACAAAAAGCGCCGCTTCCACACCTCTCATACCCCTATGACCTCGACTTTCGGAGGTTCACCACGAACTCTTGTCCTTATAAAAATCTCTCCCGGCACCATTACACTCATCCCCATAGTCCTTACCCTGTGGTTTCTTCTTTCGATTCCCGCGATTTCAACGCCTTCGAGGTCCGTGGAGGTCGTCAAATACTCTTGCGCATAGCGCCCGGCATAAGGACCCAAAATCCATGAAGCGGCGAGGGCGAGGATCACCGTGAAGATACTCAGCGAACCGGTGACGATCAATAGCAGTATAAAAAACACCGACATCAGCGTGTTGACAGTCACTATCGTTGTCCCGCATCTTTCGTGTATTGCCAGTCGGGTCTCTCCCTTCCTGAGCCTCAGCAGGGCTTCCTGTGCGGCCCAAAGGGCAAGCTCCGGAGAAACCGGGCCGTTCACGGTAAAACCTTCCTCCGATGCCAGCCCCGACATCATGGGGATCCCGTATTCTTCTTCGATTACGTTTATGGTCCCGTGTTCGAGGGCATGGTTCCTGCGAACCTTTTTATTGGACAAGACCCTGAAGAGCTCTTTCGGCCCCAAAACGAGCCACACAAGAGAGCGAGCTGCGAACCCAAGCGGCACAAGCAGGAGCAAAAAGACGAAAAAGCCCAAAAAGAGCAGCCCAAGCCAGGGCATAACGAAAAGAAGCATCAACGCCACAATAAGCAGAGGCATCTTTGAAGTCCCCTCCCTTGCTCCATGTTATCCCGCTCCATCAAGCAGGTGGGCGAACCCTTCTCCAAAAGCCCCTTAAAGAAACAGGGTGGCTTGTGCCACCCTGCAATCATACAGCCTGCACGACTCAAATTCATGTTTGCCGCAATGATCAATCGTTTCTCATGCCCCGCAAAAGCAGCAACCGCACCAGCTGTAACGCAGCCATGACGGTAGCGGCAACATAGGTCAACGCCGCGGCGTTGAGAACGGCCCTTGCACCCTTCAACTCGTCGGAAGCGAGAATACCCGTGCCCGACAAAATCTTCAGGGCCCTTCCGCTCGCGTTGTATTCCACCGGAAGCGTAACAAGGTGAAAAACCAGCACGCCGACAAAAAAGAGTATGCCCACGTCCATCAAAACCGGCGCCCCGAAGAGAAAACCTATGAAAAATAGCGGAAACGCCATGCCGGACCCAAGATTCACCACCGGAACGATGGAGTTCCTGACTTTAAGCGGTGCATAGGCTCCGGCGTCCTGCAAGGCATGGCCCGCCTCGTGGGCTGCAACTCCAATTGCTGCAATGCTCGGGCTGTTATATACCGTCTCGGACAGCCTGAGCACCTTACCCCGCGGGTCGTAGTGGTCTGTAAGAGAACCGGCTGTTCTTTCCACCGGTATATTATAAAGGCCGTTTTCATCCAGGATCCTGCGAGCCACGTCTTTTGCCGTCATGCCGTTCCTTGCCATTACGCGACTATATTGCGCATAGGCTCCCTTTACTTTCATCTGCGCCCATATGGCGAGGATCAACGCCGGTATTAAAAGCAAAATTGTCGGATCGAAAAAGAAAGGATACAACATCCCTTCACCTCCATTTTCAGTTTTTATTTCCCTTTGAAAGGTACCTTTTCGTGGCCACAAACATTCTACACGAAGCGCTGCTATAAGTCAATATTAGTCAGACTTTTTGTAAAACCTCACAATTTCTGCGACAACCCGCTCCTGCTCCTCTGGAAGAATCTCGGGGAACATGGGAAGGGCAAGCGTCTCCCGTGACAGGGCCTCTGAAACCGGGAAATCCCCGGGTGCGTATCCCAGGCTCATAAAGCAGGTCTGAAGGTGAAGAGGTAGCGGGTAGTACACCCTCGTTACGATGCCTCTTTCTTTCAGGAAATTCTGTAGTTCGTCCCTTTTTTCGCATCGAAGGACGTACTGATGATAAGTGTGGTGATTGCCTGTTTCTTCCTCGGGAATGGACACAACGTTTTCCAGGTTCATCTCCGAGAAAAGCAACCGGTATCTCCCTGCGGCCCGTCGTCTTTCTGTGTTCCAAATTTCAAGATACCTCAGCCGCACTCTCAAAACAGCAGCCTGCAGTGCATCGAGTCGGCTGTTGATACCTACTTCTTCGTGCATGTATTGCTCGCCCGCTCCATGCACCCGAAGTCTCGAAAGCCGTGCCGCGAGTTCTTTTGACGATGTGGTGACAAGCCCCCCGTCCCCGTAAGCCCCGAGATTTTTGGTCGGGAAGAAGGAAAAGCATCCGATAGTCCCCACCGTTCCCGCCTTGTGGGGCCGACCGTCCAGAAACCTTGCGGCCCCTATAGCCTGGGCTGCGTCTTCAACGATGGGGATCTCCCTTTTTTCGGCGATAGACAACAAATCTTCCACCCGGGCCATTTGACCGAAAAGATGGACCGGGATTATGGCCTTTGTCTTTTCAGTGATCGCTTTTTCCACTTCGGCAGGCGAAATATTGTAGGTCTTTGGCTCAACATCGGCAAATACCGGTTTTGCGCCAAGTCTCGTTATGCAGCTCGCCGTTGCGAAAAACGAATATGGGGTTGTGATCACTTCGTCGCCAGGTCCCGTGTCGAGCGCCATCAAGGCCAAAAAGAGCGCGTCCGATCCGGAAGCACATCCTATTGCATGGGGCGTTCCCAGGTACATGGCAATTTCTTCCTCGAATCGTTCAACTTCTGGGCCCAGTATAAAATGCTGGCTTTCGAGTACACTTTCGATGGCGTTTCCAATCTCGTCACGTATCCGCTGGTAGTTCCGTTTCAGGTCAAAGGAAGGCAAAGATGTCTCAGGTGCCATGACAATCCTCCTTGCAGGGTAGTTTTCGTGTGCTCAATATATTCTCACACAACAAGCGCTTTTGGTGACAAAACGGCGGAGGGAATCATCCCCCCGCCATTTCATCTTTCACAAATTTCCTCCCAAGCTGCAATAAGGACCTTGGAGGGGAACTTTACTTTTCAGGGTTCCCCAGGTCACGCAGGGACCTTTCGAGATGTTCTTTCATGAGGGCTTCAGCTTTTTCGGCATTTTTTTCCTTCAAAGCCCGGACTATCTCCTTGTGCTGGGCAATGCTCGGGTTTTCCTCCAGGTCATAGAAGGGATCGTAAAAAACGACGTAAGCGTTTGTCCTGGCGAGAATGTTCTCTATATATTCGGCAAGCACCCGGTTACCGCTTGCCTCTGCAATTACCTTGTGAAAGGTTTCGTTCACCTCGAGATAAAGCTCCAGGTTTTTTTCCTCGAAAGCCCTTTCCTCCTCGATGACCGCATCCTCCAGGCGACGAAGGTTTCTTTCGCTGATCTTCGCTGCCGCAAGTCGTGTCGCCAGGCATTCCAGCTCTTCGCGGACGATATAGGTGTCATCCATCTCCCGTTTGGTCGGCGAAGCCAGCCGCGCACCGCTGTTCGGGATTATTATAACGAGACCTTCGCTCGCCAGCCTCCTGAGGGCTTCCCTCACCGGGGTCCTGCTTACTCCCATCTGGACCGCGATATTTACTTCCGGCAACCTTTGACCAGGTTTGAGCTGTTTTGTGATAATCTTGTGGCGAAGCTCGTGGTACACATAATCGGCGGAGGTAGTGTAAAGTCTGGGCTCCATTATCATAGGACTTCTCCCCTCCCGGCGCTTTTTATTTACGATTGAAAAACAATATGATCTTGTACACATTTCAAGACGCATTGAACGTGAATAATCTTATCACAATCCATACATGCACACAACCAATGCATCAAATCGTCAAATAGCCTATACTGTCCATGATTTTGGGTTATCGTACATACAATCGGGAGGATTTCATGCGCTTGCTGGTTCTTGCCTTGTGCCTTGCCACACTTGTCTTTTACGGTCACGCAATAGGAGGGCTCTGGGGATATTTCATCGGGAAACCCGCAATGTCCTCTGTTTTGTGGGGATTGTTCGGTGGAACTTTATCCGGCGCAACCGCGGTATTTCTTTGGCACAGGTACATGGTGAAAAACCTTTACGGGAAAGGTCCCGGAGACAACGGAAGCGATCTTTAAAGAAGGGACATCTCCCGTAGTCCGATCCGGAGGCTGCTTTCGGCTATCTTTCTCAACTCCCCGATTTCGTGCCGCCTTTGCCGCGCGCACTCTTTGGCGGGGAGGTCGCAAAGAAAACACTTTCTCGGCCTGTAACCCAGCGAAGCCCGCGTGAGCGCCCCGGCGGAAAGGATCACGTCTATATCCAGGACTGCTCCCCATAAGCTGCGGTCCTCCAGGGACATGGCAAGCTCCTTTACTTCTTTGGGCGGGACCTTTTCAGCACCGAATAAAAAAGCCGGCCCCATTCCGTTTTCCAGAACCCAGAGGGAAAGTGTTCGCCCGCCCATGGATTTGCATTTTTTGACCATAAAGACCCCTACGGCCTCCACAAGATCGAGGCTTCCGGCTGCTTCCTTCGGGTAGCCGGGCAGGTTCAGCGAGACCTGAACTATCAGAGG
>JAHDOX010000095.1 GCA_018434645.1 Synergistales bacterium
CTTATGAGGATATACTCGGGGGTAAAATCGTTTTCGATGTCTATGGCGAGGCGGCTTTTGGGCAGGTCCCGTATGTGTCCGACGCTGGACTGGATGTCATATCCCTTGCCAAGGAGTTTTTTCAGCGTTTTTGCCTTTGAAGGTGACTCAACTATTACCAGCGTTTTCCCGGGGTCTTTTTTGCTCGATGCGGGTTTGTTTTTTTTGCTTTCATCGAAAAGGTGTCTGTCTTTATTTTTTGTGTTGCTTACGGCAGTCATGTCAGAGCTCCCTGTCAGGATACGTATGGCGCCGTAATGTCGCCGAAAAGATTTTCTCCCGGAGACCGCTTCAAGTCGTTATCGCACACGGCCCAAAGGAGCGCCTCGAAAAGCCCTGCGTCCACGGGCTGGCCTCCCGATTGCCCGAACTTGACGGCTTCCGTAAGGGTCTGTTCGACAAGCTCCTGTGAAAAAGCTCCATCGGCGCAGACGGAATATGCCAGGGCCAGGGCTTCCTCGGTCAGGTATTTTCGTTCATATTCCGGTATGTAACGAACAGGCATGAACATGCCTCCTCCTCATGGGGTTTTGGCACCCGCTTTTTCTGCGGCACTCCATCTTCCTCCGCCATCGTGACGCACAAGGCCTTCAACTGAGAGAATTCCCAAAATCCTCAAAACATCGGTCGCGCTCATTTTAGCGTCGACCGCGATGTTGTCAACCGTCCGCCCTCCGGTTTCTCCAAGCAACTCGTACACCCTTTGTTCCTCTTCGGAAAGGTTACGCCCATGATCGGGGGGCAAATCAAGCAAGCGCTGGGTTCCGGACACATGCGCCAGGAATTCAGTCACGTCGACGAGAGGGTAGGCACCATCGGCTATCAGTCCGTTTGACCCGCCGCATAATGACTCCGTGATCCTGCCTGGAACAGCCCAGACATCCCGTCCCGCCTCAAGGGCGAGCCTTGCGGTTATCAGTGCCCCGCTTTTTTGAGGTGCCTCGACAACGACCAGGGGCGATGAAAGGGCCGCAATTATCCGGTTTCGCCTCGGAAACGTCCAGTTTCTTGCCGGAAAACCCAGCGGGAATTCGGACAAGAGAGCCCCCTTTTCCATTATTGCCTCGAAGAGGGCTCGGTTTGCTGCGGGGTAAATCCTGTCGACTCCTGTTCCAAGAACAGCCATGGTGTTACCCCCCGCTTCGATGCACCCCTCATGGGCCGCCGTATCTATACCCCTGGCACCGCCGCTTAAAACCCTCCTGCCGCAAACGGCCAGCCTGGAGGCCAGTTCTTTCGCTACATTACGGCCGTAGGTACTGCAACGTCTCGTACCGACAATACCGACACCTTTTTTGACCAAAGACGAGCCTTTACGATAAAGTACAAGAGGCGGGTCCGGAAGCCGCCTCAAAGAATCAGGGTAATCTTCCGCCCCCCAGGGAACAACGGAAACACCCGTTTTGTCGCATTTTTCCAGCTCCTTTTCGGCCCAGCCCTCCCGGATTCTCTTTCCAAGCAAGGCAGCGGCCTTTTGGGAGCAGCCCAGATCACGCCACAGGACCGTCCCTCCGGAGACTACTTCTTCGGGCAAAAACCCCTTTTGAGTGCAGGAGCCCGCGAGTTCTCGGCTGAAAAGACCATTCAAAAGGACAAGGCAATTCAGACGGTCCATGGCATGTTCGCCCCTTCACGATATGCCAGGGCTTCGGAAAGGTGGCAGGGCTCGACCCTTTCATCCCCGTCCAGATCGGCGATAGTTCTTGCCACTCTCAAAACTCTCGATAGACCTCTCCCGGAAAGCCTGAGCCTGCCTGCTGCTTCCCTCAGGAAATTCCGGCTTTCCTTTTTCACTCCGAGGTGTTTTTTGAGTATTTTTTCGGGTATTTCGGCGTTATTCGTAAACCCGAAGGCTCTCCAGCGATCCAGCTGCAGGTCGCGTGCCTTCGTGACCTGCTCTCTTACGGAAGCGCTGGTTCTCGAGTTGTCTCTTTCGAACTGGACCAGTTCTTCAGGAGT
Source organism: Synergistales bacterium (assembly GCA_018434645.1). Lineage (GTDB taxonomy): Bacteria > Synergistota > Synergistia > Synergistales > Thermovirgaceae > UBA1876. Next base: position 1,999 of record JAHDOX010000095.1, read on the forward strand.
CAGCCTGGGGACCGCCACATGCAGGTCGATCCTGTCGATTATTGGACCGGAAAGCTTGCGCTGGTATCGCTCCAGGGCTCCCGACGGGCACCGACAGGGGATTTCCGGGTCGCCGTAATACCCACACTGGCACGGGTTGCAGGCAGCTACGAGGAGGACTCTCGCCGGATAGGTGACACTGCCCGAGGCCCTGCTCACGACTATGTTTCCGTCTTCCAGAGGCTGCCTAAGCGCCTCCAGCAGGTCCCTCCTGAATTCCGTCAATTCGTCAAGAAACAGCACGCCGCGATGAGCGAGGCTTACTTCGCCCGGTTTGAGAGTCGCTCCGCCCCCGCAAATGGAGACTGTGGTGGCCGTGTGATGTACCATGCGAAAAGGCCTCGTCCTGCTTTCTTCCGGCGGAAGCCCCACGGTGCTTCTTACCAGAAGGGTCTCCATAACCTCTTCGTCGGAAAGCGGCGGAAGCAGCCCCCTGAGGGATTTAGCCAGCATGGTTTTTCCCGACCCAGGCGAACCTACCAGGATCAGGTTATGTCCGCCGGCCGCTGCTATCTCGAGGGCCCGTTTCGCCTGGGCTTGTCCTTTTATGTCGGCAAGGTCCGGTTCGACTTCTATTTTCGCGTCGCCTACGTAACCGCCTTCTACGGGATTTAACGCCCTTTCTCCCCTGAGATGGGCGAAAAGGCTGCCCAGGCTCGAAACAGCATAGGCCGTGACTCCTGAAACAAGCGAAACTTCCCGCGCATTGGCCTCAGGCACGAAAAGGGGCAGACCGGCCTTTTTTGCAAGGATCGCGGCCGGCACGACGCCCCTGACCCTCCTTATCCTGCCGTCCAGGGCAAGTTCGCCCATGCAGATGGCTTCGCCTACAGGCGGTATTTCTCCCATGGCCCTTGCGATACCCACGGCCATGGGAAGATCCAGCAAAGCTCCTTCCTTCGGGAGGTCTGCAGGTGCCAGGTTTATCGCTACTCGTCCGCGCACCGACATGCCTACAGACCGCAAAGCCGCCCTTACCCGTTCTCTGGCCTCCCTGACGGAAGCATCGGGAAGGCCGACTACGGAGATCGAAAAAAGCCCTCCCGTAATCTCCACCTCCACTTCGACCTTCCGCGCCTCGATCCCCTGAAGGGTCACTCCGAAAGCACTCACTGTTCTATCAACCCCATCGTCACATCCCGAAAGATCTCGACTTCCGGGTTTTTGTCTCCTTCTACCGTTACTGCCACCACATCTATGCGCCACGGCCCCTCCCAGCCTTTGTTCAGGACATACCACCTGCCTGTTCGAACAAGCTTCCGGAGCTTACTGGGGCCCACCGTCGTCTCGGGAGGTGCCATTTTCCCCACACTCCGAGTCCGGACTTCAACCACTACCAGTTCGTCCCCATCGAAAGCCACCATATCCAGCTCGCCCGACCTGAGCCGCACGTTTCGATCAACAACTTTGTACCCCCTGTCCTCCAGGGCCTTTTGGGCCACATTTTCACCGGCAATGCCGAGGTCAAGATGCCTTGCCATCGCGAACCCCTTCCTTGTTTTTCGTTAATACCAGGTGTTTTGGACGTTTGTGTTCCCGAAATGGATCAACCGCGGTTACCACAGGGGCCAAATGTCCGCCGGTGAAGCGGACAGGGGCCCATTCTTTCAAGTACTTCCCTGTGTTCCCTGGACGGGTATCCCTTGTTCCTTTCAAAACCGTAATCCGGGTAACGTTTCGCAAAGGCCGCCATAGTCCTGTCTCTGAGAACCTTGGCTACCACGGAAGCGGCGGCCACCGCCGGCACCTTATCGTCTGCAGCCACCAGCGTTTTCTGCCTCAAGCCCCGCAAAGGAATGGGCATGTTGCCATCCACCAAGACCAGATCAGGCAAAACCGGAAGACATGAAACAGACCGCGCCATGGCCCAGAGCGAGGCACGAAGGATGTTGTCCCTGTCGATCCTCGCCGGCGAGGCCGCTTGGGCCCTCCAGACGATCCCCATTTCGAGCATGGCGCAAAAGATCTTTTCGCGCCTTGAAGGAGTCAGTTTTTTGGAATCCTTCAACCCCACGGCGACGAGATGTTCACGTTCCTCTCTCGACAACACCACCGCCGCGGCTACCACGGGCCCCGCAAGGGGACCTCTGCCGGCCTCATCCACCCCGGCGACAATCATTGACGATCACCGAATGCCACGAAACCGGGCGCTTCCAGGCTCGCCCTGCCAAGCTTGCCCGTCGCGAAAGAATCGACAAGCATCTTGCCCGCCCTTTCGAAGTCCACGTTGCCCCCCTTTACCAGGCAACCGAGACGTTCTCCGACGTTGAAGAGGACATCCTCGGGAGAAAGCGCAGGCCCCTCGACCCCCAAATTGCCCAGGGTCTTCTCCCAGAGGCCCCTCTCTTGTACGTATGAAATAAAATCCAGGGCAACCGACTCGTAACCGCCGATCACGTCGGAGCGTGATCCCGCAAGCCAGGCCAAAAGCCTGTGAACGGCAGCGTCCGACTTGGGATCGACGATCCCGGGCGAATCGACTACCAAAAACCCACGGCCGCGGTACCAGGAAACGCCACGGGTGACACCGGGCACGGCGCCCGTGGGAGCGGCCTTCTTACCTATAACGAGGTTTAAAAACATGGATTTTCCGACATTGGGAACGCCAATCACCGCCAGCCGGAGTTCACGGTGAACGGGCTTTTTCATTTCAACTGCGGCGAGGAAAGGCTTTATCTGCGTCCGTCTGAGATCAAAAGCCCAGGCCATTTTCCCCTGATCCCGGTAGAAACGGATCCACCGCCTTGTCACATCCTCATCGGCGAGATCCCTTTTCGAGAGGACAACCCAGAGGGGTTTTACCTTTTCTGCCTGGGCGGAAAAGGGGGATGCAGTAGCTTCGGGAGCTCGGGCATCACGAACTTCGACAAGGACGTCCAATTTGTCAAGAAGTGACCTCAGCTGCCTGAGGCCCTTTGCCATATGCCCGGGAAACCAGACGGTTCTGGGCATATCAGTACAGGCCCCCCAGCCTGGTAATCGGCCAGTACCTGAAAAAGGCCGGTCCCTTTATATTCACCCTTGGGACGAACCCCCAAAAACGACTGTCCTGTGAATTGGGTCGGTTATCCCCCATCACAAAATATTCCTCCGGTGGGATTTTGATCGTTTTCATGTCGAAAGAATCGTGATACTGCACGTACGGCTCAGACAAAGGGTCTCCGTCGATATGGACCACCCCGTCCCGGATGTCGACCACCTCACCGGGCAGGCCTATTACCCTCTTGACGAAATCCCGCTTGGGGTCCACAGGGTACTCGAACACGATTATCTGCCCTCTTTCGGGTTTTTTGAATGTGTACCAGAATTTCGCTACCAGTACACGATCACCGGGGAGCAGCGTCGGGATCATTGAACCGCTGGGAATCCAGAAGGCCTGTACCACGAAGGTCCGCAAGACAAGGGCGAGAACGAGAGCCCAAAGTATTGTTTCGAGCGTTTCTTTCCACCAGGGTTTTATGGCCATGCACATTGCCTCCCGCTCCTGTGACCCGATCTCGCGGAAAAGAAAGAGCCCGGTCCAGGACCTGATTTGACGTTATACTCAAAGACATTAACGTTCCCAGTTATACCTGCTGTCAACTTCTTTTTCAACATAGTTCCTTATTGAACCTCATGAAGGGTTACCAGGCAATAGCCGGAGATGGTGATTCTCGCCACCGGCCTTTCCGTGCTGTTTTTGTCGCCCGTCGTGTAAATGTTAAAAGTAACCGCCGGCGTCATCGTGTGCCATGCCGGGGTATATGCCGGCGTAATACTCGCCTTCGAGTCGAACTTTACCCAGCAACGTCCTCGGGTATCGTAGGTTTCATTCCTGTTTGGGTTAAACCAAAGGATTCGTATAAAATCCCGCCTTCCGGAATAGTATTTAATCCTGAAAGACCTTCTTTCGATGCAGGCTTTTATGAGGTTCCGCTGGATCCAACGGGTTATATTTTCAGCCTCGCGTAAAGCTATCTGCCGGTTTCTTTCTTCCATGTAATAAGGCAGGAAGGTCGTCAAGACTGCTCCCGCAAAGGCGGCCCACAAAAGCAGGCAAAGCACCAATTCGACCATGGAAAAAGCCTTTTTCCGTTTACGGGAAACCGAAAAACCAAGTCCGTGTTTACGCAAAAAAAGCGGGGACCCGACCCGGGGCCCCGCTTTTATGTCGCAGGTTTCATCATCTTGTCGCTTCATACCCCAGGTCGACCACCTTCAGGTTGGCATTCACATATTTCGGCGGTGCCAGATCCCTGACTGCCCGGCGGACTTCGTCTATGGTCACGTCCCCCGCCCCGGTACCGCACATGGCGCCGAGAATAAGCACGTTCAGGAAAAGGAATTTGCCACCCATGTGCTTTTTGAGAATCTCGTACCCCTCTATGGGACAAATCCCGATGGACCTTTCCTCGAGGTATTTTTTGAGATTGGCGTTTTCCAGCGCCTTTTTGTCGTGGATATTGATGACAGCCTTGCCATTATCCTTGAGGAAATGAAGGTTCCTGAAGCCTTCGTTCTGGTCGAAGGCAAGAAGCGTATCGGCTTCTTTGGTCTTGACAAGGGGGCTAGTGTAATCGCCTACCTTGAAGTAACTGATCACGGAACCTCCCCGTTGCGCCATTCCATGGACTTCGCTCCCGATTACGGTTTCCCCCCTTGACATGGCTATGTGTCCGAGAACGCGGCTTGAAAAGAGTATCCCCTGGCCACCGATGCCGACTATGACGTACTGCATTGTTACGCCTCCTCCCTTTCCAAGGCGTTTATGGCGCCGTGGGGGCAGACATTTATGCAGACCCCGCAACGTACGCAGAACCTTTCGTCTATGTAGGCCTTTTTCTTTTGGCTGTCAAAAACGAGTCCCGGGCAGTTGAAGTTGTCGATGCAGAACCTGCAACCTGTGCATTTTTCATGGTCTACCTCTACAGGGACCGTTTCCTGTTCCGTCCTCAAGAGCATGCAGGGGTGCCTGAATATGAGAACCGTAGGTTCTTCGTTGGCCCTGGCGTGTTCCCACGCTTCCTTGACCAGTTCTTTCCCCTTTTTCACGTCGTAGGCCTCGAGAGTCTTGACCCAGGATACGCCGCAGGCCCTGACGGCATCCTCCACATCGACCTTGCGTCCCTGGTCGCCCTTGCGCAGCTTCTCGCCGATGCCAGGGTGGGACTGTCCACCCGTCATGGCGGTAATGCTGTTGTCGAGAATGGCGAGAACAAAGGCATGCCTGTTGTAGACGGCACTTACCAACCCGGGAAGTCCCATATGGAAGAACGTGGAATCACCGATGGTCGCCACTATCGGTCGCTCCAGCCCGTCAACTTTGTGAGCCATATAAAACCCCGACGCCTGGGTGACCGAGGCGCCCATGTCAACCA
>JAHDOX010000020.1 GCA_018434645.1 Synergistales bacterium
ATCTTCTTCCTGCCGTTCTACCAGCACCGATCTCATGCCGGCCCTTCTGGCACCGTATAGGTCATAAAGGTAATCGCCGACGACTACGCACTTGCCTGCAGGAACGCCGATCGCATCCGCCGCAGCCCAAAGGGCTTTCGGGTCCGGCTTTAGGGGCCCCCCGTCGCGGGAAAAAACACTTTCGGGCAGCTTTATGCCGCAACACCGCGAGGCCTCACGAATCGCGTCCATGCAATTCCTGGAGACCACGGCCCAGGGCACTCGTTTCTTTTCAAGCCAGCTCAAAAGTTCATGAGCCCCCCGAACGGGAACCGCCCTGGAGGCTCCTTCCATTTCGAGTTCGTACAGGTCCTTTTCAAGAGACAGCCTCTCTTCTGGCGTCAGCAGGTGGTCTGATTCGATCAACGGAACTCTTCGACCCCCGAAATACTTGTCTCTGATACCCTGAAAATCCAGCCTGGTATCGGCCAGCACGCCATCCCAATCGAGTATGAACCCTTCGGAAAGAACAGGATGCCAGAAAGGGGGATGTACGACGGACATGCAGCACCTCCGCACAAGACACAAAGGACAAAAGATTTTAAAGAAAAAGAGGGTATGAAAGCCTTTAAGGCCCCATACCCTTTTGTTGTGAAGGGTTCCCCGCGGCTGCCGTGACACGAAGGCCTTGACCCGATCCTATTATGTGGAAGTCTACCGGATCTGAGCTTGGTCGGCTAGAAGCCTCCTCTGCCGATCCGGAAAGCGACCTCCGCGGTTCGAGTTGTTGGCTCAAGGCTCTTCACCATGTTCACGAACAGCGCAGGGTCCAAAACACCCCGTCCAACACGCCTGTATTATAGCATATCACCACGTCGACCGCCTTATTTAAGGGTTATAATTGTCTATATTTCTAAAACAGGGGGATCACTTTAATGTGGAGAGGCCGACTACCCAGGCATATACTCGAAGTAGCGCACCGAAGCTATGTAGCCCGGGATAAAAGCCTGTTGCACGAAAACAGCGACAAGCGCCTTATCGATTGTGGGCTGGGAACAAATCCCCTGGGGTTTCCCCCCTCGCTCCGGAACGTGCTTGAGGGTGCCGCCGAAATGGCGATCTGCGAATACCCCTCGCCGACGGCGGAGGCGCTTCGAAAAGCCATAGCTGATTATATCGGGATTTCGGGCATTGATGAGGGCTCTGTACTTGTAGGCCACGGCTCCATCGATATTCTCATCACCCTCATCCGGCTGCTCCTTCCGCCCGGCTCGCTCCTTTCCGGCATCTGCCCGCAGTTTACGGATGTTCCAATCCAGGCCATGCTGAACAGCGTTCGTTACCACCCCGTTGTGCTAAAGGCACCCTTGTTTTCCGCGGGGCAAAAAGAATGGATGAGGGCCGTCAACCTCAGACCCCATGTTCTTTACATGGACCGCCCGCACAATCCTACGGGACAATTCCTCCCCCTTGCGGACCTCAAAAACATAATAAGCGAATGCCTGAACCGGGGATGCTGGGTTATAGTCGACGAGGCCTACGGAGACTATCTCCCTATGGAGGAATCAGCCCTTAACATAGACTACCCCAACTGTATCGTCACGAGGGGTTTCTCCAAGGCCTGGGGACTCGCCGGACTGCGCATCGGATATGGAGTCATAAGGGACCCGGAGCTACTGGAAATATTTTCTCGTCTGCAGCCGCCCTTTTCTGTAAACACCATTGCGGAAACCTGTGCCGCCGTGGTTTTGAAAGACAGGCCCTTCCTTGAAAGAACGAGAAAATACGTCAGGGAAAGCAAAAAGGCACTTCTCGGAATTCTGCGTAAAAAAGAGAAATTCGAAGTGGCGGACACTCATCCCGACACTCCAATATTTCTTTTGTCGCAGAGAAAGGGAAACCTCCATGAACGCCTTGCCGCAGAGGGCATATCAAGCGAACCGGGCAGAGGTTACCTTCACTTGGGCGAAAATTCCGTGAGACTGCGAGTCCCTCCTGAAAACCAGCTGCAAGAGGCCTTGAATCGATTCAGGAACCTTTAGCTCCCGTTCGGTCAATGCCGCTTGAGAGTCCAACGCCGGCGAGAAAGTCTTCCGGTTTGAAAAGGCCCTCATGGAAAAGGGCAACTTCCGTTTTTACATCAAGAGACAAGCCCGGAACAGGCGAAAGGGGTTTCAGGCGCTCCCTGATCCTCTCTGCGACAACCTCTGCCCCTTCCAGGGGAGTATGGGGCATAATAAGCAGGATCGAATCGTCGAGGCGGCCGGCAATATCCACGTTCCGGACACTCCCCAAAATCTGCCTGGCGATAACCTTGAGCGTTTCGTCGCAGACTTTTGAACCGCCTTTTTTCGTCAAATCTTTAATGTTAGACACTCTCAGGACCACGAAAGAAAGGGGATACTCGTATCTTTTGGCACGATCCGTTTCTGTAGAGACAATACGCTTCAGCATAGACGAGGTATACAACCCGGTTACGGGGTCCCTGGGATACAGGCTTGCTATGCCTTCAACGGCCCTGTTTCTTTCGAAAAGCGATACCATGATGGGCCAGAAGGTTTTTAGTACCTCCCCGTTGATTCGGGCAAAGCCTCCGCTTCTTTTTGAAAGGCTGACAAGCACCACAGGAGTTTTGCCTGTCAAGAGAACTCCCGCCGATAGAGAACCAATGCCGGCGGCTTTCATGAAGCTCTTCCATTTCCCTGCGTTCTCTTTCCAGGGGATAGTCCATCGGTTTCCTTCCGAGATTTCCAGTTCCCCGAAAGCGTAAGGCACAGGGCCATCAGGAGTCTCTGCCAGCGCAAGCGCGAAGGCAAGCAGCGATTTCGAAGAACTGCTTCCCAACGTGTCTTTCGCCTCGTCAACGGAAAGCATCCACCTTCCCTGTGCTTCGTCCCAGAGGAAAACACCGTTCCAGTCTATGTCTAGGAAAGTAATCGTTTCTTTGAGAATTTCTTTGATCAGTTCCCTCGCCTCGTACAGTTCCATCATCTCGAGGATTTTATCGCGAATTTCAAAGAGGCGGCGGTTTAACAACTGTTCCGTGCGGTCCTCGAAGACCGCGAAAAAACGGCCCGTTCCATCGCAGCAACAAGTGCAGACAATCTCCTTTTCACCTGGAATAATATCCCAACTATTTCTGCTCCAGCCTCCCTTTTCCAGGGCTTTTCGGAGAGGCACCAGATTCAGGGGGTAAACTTTCCCCTGGAAAAGCTCTTCCACGGGAACTGCCCTTTCCGGGCAGGATATGTCAAAAAGCCGGCAAAATTGTTCATCTACCGCTTCAACCGTAATATCCCCTTCTTCGAAACGCCCTGCCAGCATGGGCAGCTCCAATTGCTCCGGCAAAGTTTCAAACATTTTAAGCAAACCCTGTTCCTCGAGCCACCCGATAACGTCTGGCATGACTTTCACCCCTTTTTCTGCTCCCGTCACATTGCCCATGTGATAAACTTTGTATGAACCAGTATAAGGAGTGATCCCAATGGGTACAAGCAAAATGTTTTTACGAAATCTCATGGTTGTGTCTATCATAGTAGGGCTTTTAGCGTTTTGGTCCACACCGGCCCTGGCCAGTGCCACGCCCCAGGAGCGAATAGACAAAGCCATATCAATACTCAGGGAAATGGCTTCCGAGGAAGATTCCTGGCGCATGGGCAAGCTTCTTTCCGATACCAGGGGAGTTGCCATTTTCCCCTCGGTAATCAAGGTGGGCCTTGTGCTCGGCGGGCAACACGGCGACGGTTTCATGTTGCTGCGGGACCCTTCGTCCGGGAGGTGGTCCGGTCCCAATTTCGTTTCGATCAGCGGTGCTTCCTTTGGCCTCCAGATAGGGGTTCAGTCCATAGGCCTGGTGTTGGTGATAACCAACGACGAAGGAGTCAAGGGTTTCATGGCCGACCAGGTAAAGCTTAGCGGAGATTTATCCGTGGCTGCAGGTCCCGTGGGGCGCCATACCGAGGCCGGGACCGATACCCGATTCAAGGCCTCCATCTACAGCTATACCATAGCCAAGGGGCTTTTCGCCGGCATGAGCCTGGAAGGAGCGGTGGTCCGCGTGGACAGGAACGCCAACGCCGCTTACTGGGGCGGCCCTGTGACTGCTCCGGAGGCATTGAAACGACCTGCGTCGGACAGCCGGATTCTTCCGGTTCTCCGGGAACTCGAAAATATCATGACGAAAACACAGTGAAAACTTTTCTAGGGATGAGCGAACCCATAAGTGAACACTGGGTTCGTGGACATTTCGGGGACGAAAGCGTCAGGGTTTGCGTCTTGAAATCCCGAAACAGTTCGATGGAAGCTCCCCTGGTGATACTGTTGCACGGGGTTCATGGTTGTGCGGACATGTCCACCGAAAACAAGTACGGCCGCCTCGCAAGAATGCTCAACTCCATGGGGGCTGTAGCGGTAACTATAGAGACAAGCCGACTCCGGCGGGACCGTGAAACCTTCGGAGACGACCGTGAAAGTTGGGCTTGGGCGGCTTTTAGAGGAAAAACTTTCGCCGACGATCACGCAGACGTCCTTGAAGGGCTTTGTTTCGTTCATTCGCTTTACCCTGATAAAGCCCCTTGGATCTGGGGGTTCTCGCTGGGCGGGATACACGCCGTTACGACAGCAGGTGGTCGTTCGGGGACAGTCCTGAAGGCTTTCAAAAAAATTGTGCCAAAACCCGATTTCCCCATCAAAGGGATCATAACCAGCGGAAGTGGAGACTGCCTTCGCCCTGAAGCGGAAGAATCCCTCAAGCTCCCTATACTTGACTCCATGCCTCCTGTAAAAATCCTGCACGAGGCGGCTGGGCGGATTTCGGCGGAATTTTTCGTTTCCTTCCGAGGCAGTATGGATGAAACCTTTTCCGAGGCCGCCTGCAGGAGAGTAGTCGAACTCGCTCCGCTCCCGGAGGGACGAAAGATCTTTCAGACTATAGAGGGTGCAGACCATGCCTTCCGCACCATGTACGGTCGCTCTTCAACCCAGCCACTCGAACAGATGACAGAACGCCTGGCACCTTTACTGCACCCAGGGCCAACCCGCCTCGATACCGAAATATCCTAAAACCGCCGGGCCCGCCAAAAGGGCTACCACGCCGCCAAGGGCAAGGAAGGGAACCAGGGGAAGAGCCTGTTTCCGGGTGACCCTTTTCGATAAAAGAAGTACCAGGGCGGTCAAACCACCAATCATAAGGCCGAAATAGATCCCGACTATGGCCAGTTTCCATCCAAGCGCGGCACCCATCGCGCCGGTCAGGCCGGCATCTCCCCATCCCATGCCACCTTTACTTACAATTATAACCGCCGCAATAAAGCCAAAACCGAGCGCCGCTCCCGCCAAACCATCCAAAAGAGCTTGCGTTCCACCGGCAAAACGCATCAAAAAAACCATGGCCCCGGGAATCCAGGCATAAAAATCGTAGACATACCCGGAATAAATATCAGTCAGGGAATTCAGCAACAACCCATATCCCAGGACAAACCCCGCGCAGGAAGCCCATGAAAGGCCCCACTTCCATGCAATGGCCGCCCCGATGCATGCGCCGGCCACTTCGACCATGAAATAACCTGCTGAAAAAGGGTTGCCGCAATACCTGCATCTGCCGCCAAGCCACAGGTAAGAAAACAGGGGGATCAAATCGGGAAACCTTAAAACTTGTCGGCATTCTTCGCACCGGGAACGCTCCGCCCCCCACCAGGACCTTCCATGGATGGTCCTCAGCGCGACCACATTGATGAAAGAAGCCATGCATGCTCCCAGGTATCCGCTCAAAAGAATCCATAAAAACTTCACCAGGCCACCCCCGATTTCCGGTACGACAAATGGTTTCATTTTACCTTAAGGCATAAGGAGCTACTCTTTTCGAAGATCGTTCAACATGATAATATATTATTGCGCATAACTAAGAAGCGTCTGGAGGTGGCGGACGATGCCCCGGAAGATACTCGTAGCGGTCGACCTGAGCCGCATGGGAGAGAAGGTCGTAGATTACGGTTTGGACCTTGCGGCCCGCCTGGATGTCAGCGTCAGTTTCCTGCACGTGCTACCTCACCCCTATCTTTTCAAGGGTTATGAACCCTGGATCCCCAGGGAAGGGATAGATCAGGAAGTTTCGGAGATCGCCAGAAAGCGGCTTCTTTATTATATCCGGAAGTCCGAGGGGAGAAATCCCGGGCTGCAGCACGTGGAACACGACATATATGTTCTTGAGGGGAATCCCGGAGACATCATCATACGCTTTGCCAGAGAGCACGATTACAATCTCATTGTTACGGGATACCGTGGACACAGCACTATCGAGCGCCTGGTAGTGGGCAGCACGGCTTCTACTGTCGCCCGCTACGCGCATTGTTCCGTCCTTATCTATCGTCCGGGATCGGAACTTCCATAAAGAAAGGCCAGCAGAGCACAACAACCTGGAGCTAAAATAAACGGCCGTATGAGAGGAATTGCCAGTGGGAGAAATTGCCGCCTTGACCGCAAGGGCTAAGGCCGAGAAGCTGGGAGACCAAAGAAAGTTTCAGGTAAGGTGATCCCGGGGCGGATAAAACCTCGGAGAAAGTACACAGACCGAATGAGGACCTGCGGTCCGTATCGCGACAGGCTGGGGAATTAATTCCCCAGCCTGTTTGTTAATTGTTTTTTCCTCAATAGATCAGCTTGCTTCCTCCGCCGCCTTTTCCCTTGTTCAATTTGTCGAGCTGTTCCAGGATAGCAGGTGAAGCGATATCTATCTTCGGTTTCGACGCCTGTTGCTCTTTTTGCACCATTTCCTGGAGTTTCCTTTCGTATTCTTCCATCGCCCGGGTGATCTGCTCCACGTCGCCTTTTATCCACTGAAGGATACTGTCGGCTATGGCCTGCACTACCTCTTCTGCGGGCAACTCTGAAATAGCCCCGAGTTCTTTCAGGATCCGATGCTCCTCACGGACCGATTCGATGATATCTTCATCCTCGATGAGCCCTTTTTTGTACAGGGCGCGGGTGATGATGTTGAGTTTCGTCTTCTGGTTCTCGTCACTGTAGGCGAGACTGTCCATCCGCGCCACCAGCATGGACAAAAGCTCATCAAGGCTTATTTGTCTTTGCATGTCAAGTTGCCTCCTTCTGTTGGAATCGGCCTACATTGTAACACGACTTTTTTGCTCGCCGGGCAGACTTGCTATGAACACATAAAGTCGTCTAGACTAGGTCGTCTGGAAGGAGATGACACAAAAATGATGGTCGACGCCCTAAAGCGTGGTATTGCCGCGGCCCTCGCGACTATCCGACGTGAAGCGCCCGCCTTTTTGACGGTTACCTTCGGTACCATCGTAGTGGCCTTCGGCATCATGGCTTTGACAATCCCCTACCGTTTGCCCGATTCCGGGGTTTCGGGCATTGCCGTACTCA
>JAHDOX010000088.1 GCA_018434645.1 Synergistales bacterium
GAGGCCGATGACAGGTACGAAGAATATGATTGTATTGAAACAGTTGAAAACCTAAAGGACAACATAGAATCCTGCGGGTTCGATGTTGTCCTCATTGAGCAGAATGATCGCTTCACGGAAGGCTTGCGGAGCGCCGGACCCGACTTCGTGGTCAATATAGCTGAGGGGCGCGGAATCACCAGGGGACGCGAATCGCAGGTTCCGGCTATCCTCGAGATGCTGGATATCCCCTACGCTGGCTCTGACTCTGTTACAATGGCCCTTGCCCTTGACAAATGGCTTACCCATCATATGCTTGTTTCCGCAGGACTTCCCGTACCTGCGCTTTTCATGTTTTCAAACGAACAGGACATTCGAAACGCCGGGCACATCTTCACTCTTCACAGGGAATATCTGGTCAAGCCGAGGTGGGAAGGCTCGTCCAAGGGGGTTTTCCCGGATTCGGTGATCACGACCCATGCAGAGCTTTCCGAGAAAGTTCGCCGGATCTGGAAGCGCTACGGCCAGCCCGCACTTGTGGAGGAATTTCTGCCCGGGCAGGAGTTGACCGTAGGTGTGCTCGGCAACAGGCCGCCGCGCGTCATCGGTTTTATGGCCGTGAATCCGGAGCCAACCGGCGGCCGCAGCTTCTACACTATAGAACACAAACGCAATTGGGAGGAAACGGTAAAGTACGTACCGCCGACTGCGGTTGACAAAAAAACAAAAATAGCTGTTTCCAGGGATGCCGTCCGGTGCTTCAGGTTCCTGGAGATAAAAGACATAGCCCGCATCGACTTCAAGGTAGACCGCCACGGGATACCGAAGATAATCGACATCAATCCCCTGCCGGGACTTTCGGAAGCCTACAGCGACTTGCCGATCCTGTACAGACTCAGCGGAGGGGAGTATAAAAAACTTCTCCGGGGTTTCCTGCAAGAAGCCTTTGCAAGGCAGGGCTTGTTATGGCCTGAAAAGGTCGAAACGGGTAAGCGACATGTTCTCCAGTAACGACAGGGTAGTCATAGCCACGGCAGTGGAGGAAACCGGCAGGGAGGATATTGTCGATGCCCTGAGGTGTCGGGATTCAGTTGTGGAAGCCCTGGAAAACTCCGGGTACCGGGCGGTACCCCTTGATATCAGTATCGAAGATCTGGCTGATCCTTCTTTGCTGGTCAAAAGAATAGCCAGGGAACGTCCTTGCTGTGTCTTCAACCTTTTTGAGGGATTTTCAAAGGCAGCCTTTCTGGAGGTGCCCTTCTCGAAACTGCTTGAATTTTCAGGGGTTCCTTTTACCGGCAACAGGGCACATGTGTTGGCGGGCTGTCTCGATAAAAAGAACGCGCGTGAAGTCTTGAAAAGTGCGGGGCTTCCCATTCCGCCCGGTACATGCGTTTGCTCCATGTCGGAAATAAAACGCCTGGAAAGTCTGTCCTTTCCGCTTTTTCTTAAACCGCGATGCGAGGACAGCAGCGTCGGTGTGGATTCCGATTCCATCGTGTTAGATCAGTCTGGTCTGGAACACGTTCTCCGCCGTCGACTCGAAGAATTTCCCCAGGGAATCATCGTCGAGGAATACCTCCATGGAGATGAATACAACGCAGGTTGCATGGGCTTTTGCCCCTATGAGTTCCTTGCCGTCTCGTCCATCCTTTACAGACCGGAAAAGGGGACCAGCAGATTCCTTGGATACGACTCCAAGTGGCGGCTGGATAGCGTAGATTACAGGGAAATCGAAAGCCGCGTCGAAGAGGGGATTCCGCCCCGTTTGCGATATGTTATAAAAGACATGACGATGCGCGCAGGAGCGGCCATGGGTTGCGAAGGATACTTCCGCGTGGACTTCCGGGAGCGAGACGGGAAGTGGTACGTTCTGGAAGTGAACCCCAACCCCGATATCAATACCGACAGCGGCTTTGCCAGGCAAAGTGAGGCGGCGGGCTACAGCTACAGCTCGATGGTGGCGAAGCTCGTGGAGCTGGCCGTCAAAAGAGGTGATCGTCGTGTCCGCCATAACATCGGCTCAAAACATCGCATCGCAGTGCATTGAAATCGGTCGTCGTACCGGAGCCTTTACAGAAAGCGAAATGGAAGTCCTGGTTGAAGTCCTTGTCGAATGGGTCGCCACCCGGGGCAGAGACTACCTTCTGAATTTGACGCTCGGGGAAGAAGGGCAAATCGAGGGTTTCATAATATACGGGAAGGCCCCGATGACGCAGTTCGCCTGGGACGTTTACTGGATCGTAGTGTCACCCGAAAGCCAGGGCGAGGGAAAAGGAAAGTCCCTTATCAGAACCGTCGAAAAACGCTTGCTTCGTATGGGAGGTCCGGCCATCCTTCGGATTGAGACATCCGGGAGGCCCTCCTACGAAAGGCAACGCCGTTTCTACGAAGCCTGCGGATATTCCGTTGCAGGGCGCATAGAGGATTTCTACTCGCCCGGCGACGCACTTGTAACTTACGTAAAGCGTCTCGAATCGACTCGAAATTTTTGTTGACACGAAAGCGGATGCTTCGTATAATGAGCGCCGTCCCTTTCGTGGGGCGTTAGCTCAGCGGGAGAGCACTTGCATGGCATGCAAGGGGTCGGGGGTTCGAATCCCCCACGCTCCACCAGTAAATAACAAGCCGCTGACCGAGGAAGCGCTAAAACCCGGTCTGCGGCTTTTTTAATGGTCAGTATAGTTTCGTCCAGGGGAAAAGGTCGTCTTAAGGCGTGACGATGAGATTTTTAAAACCTTTTCGTTGACTGGGCCTTGTTGAAAATTTGTCTGTATAATTATTCCTGTCCCGGTATTTCTCAAATGGATCGGGACGCGGCAAAGACTGTGAAGGGGGGATGGGAAATGGATCCCAGGGGAATTCATTACATCGTGGAGGCTTCAGGATGCTCCGAGATCATAGGCCAGGTTGACCGCATGCAGGAGATACTGGTGGAATCGGCCAGGAGAGCCAATACCCAGGTATGGGCCGTTTCCTTTCACCGTTTCCCCCCTAACGGTGTCAGCGGAGTGGTAGTGATAAGTGAATCACACCTGTCCGTTCATACCTGGCCCGAGGCGGGTTACATGGCTCTTGATATATACACCTGCGGTTCCGAGAGTCTTCCGGAAAAGGCTGTCGACTATGTATTGCAGGAGGTCAACGCCAGACACACTCATGTCAGCGAGATCACGAGAGGCTTGGAAGACAATGGTGACAGGGAATTCTACCACTCCCTCATCACGTGGGAGGAAGAGCTGAGGAAAGAAGACTGACGCAAGCGTCGGATCCTCGGGAGGTTCTTTATGAAACAAGCCGGATTTCTTTCGCTCAGGGGCGTCACAAAACGCTATCCCGACGGGACCACTGCTGTTTCAGGTCTTGACCTGGATATCATGCGCGGGGAAATCCTGGTGCTGATAGGCCCGTCGGGCTGCGGCAAGACCACGACACTGCGCATGATCAACCGACTAGTCGAACCTACCGGTGGCGAGATCCTCATAGACGGTGAGCCGACATCTGGACTTGACCCTGTAATTCTTCGTCGCCGTATCGGTTACGTAATACAGCGTATAGGACTCTTTCCACATCTTCGCGTCAAGGACAACGTCTCCGTTGTCCCAAGGCTTAAAGGGGTTCCAGGGGACAAGATCCCCGACAAAGTCAGGGAATCCCTCGACCTGGTCGGGCTTCCCCTTGAGGAATATGGTCACCGGTGGCCAAGCGATCTTTCGGGCGGGCAGAAACAGCGTGTCGGCGTGGCTCGCGCCCTGGCAGGCGACCCGGAAATAATCCTTATGGACGAGCCCTTCGGTGCTCTGGACCCTTTAACGAGGATAGGCCTGCAGGATGAACTCTTCTCCCTGCAGGAAAGGCTGCAAAAAACAGTCGTATTCGTGACCCACGATATAAACGAGGCCATGAAAATGGGAGATCGGGTAGCCATCATGAGAGAAGGTTCAATAGTGCAGGTAGACAGGCCCCTGGATCTTCTGGCCAGGCCCGTGGACGATTTCGTCGCCGATTTCGTCGGTGCCGGGAATCCACTTGCCCTTTTCAGATACCTCAAGATACGGGAAGTCCCTCTCAGAACCGAGGGGTTGCCGGTGGTCGAACCGAAATCCACAAAAGAAGAAGCCCTGGAAGCGGCGAGAAAGACTCCCCTGAAATACTGTAAGGACCGGTTGGTCTTCATTTGCGAAAATGGGAAAGTTGCCGGGTGCTGCAATATTGACGGCCACAGGTTTCGCGAGGCTTCGGCCCTGGCGGAATGCATAGAGCCAGTCACTCACATCCACAAAAACAGCACCCTTCAGGAAGCCCTGGGTCTTATGATCTCTTCGGGTATTGCAAACATAGTGGTCGTCGGTGACGGTGATGAATTTTTGGGAATTCTGTCTTTCGTCGACATGACGGACTTCCTACAGATGCAGCAGGATGCCGAGAGCGTGGACGAAGCGAGGTGACACCGGTGGCGGAAGTTCTTGTGCACGCCCGCAACGTGGACGATGTGACCAAAAGCCAGATAGAAGAGATCGGGCGTCATCCCGTTGTTGACGGGCTTGTAGCCATCATGCCCGACTGTCACGCCGGTGCCGGTTGTGTAATAGGCTTTACAGGCCGTTTCAAAGACGCTGTTATTCCCAACGTGGTCGGCGTGGACATCGGTTGTGGTGTGATGACCGCTTCCGTAAGCGGGTTGCGGGCCGGGGACGCCGATTTTGCCGGTCTCGACCGGTTCCTGCGCAAACGTGTGCCGCTCGGTATGACGCACCACAAGGACCCGGGAGCCTTGCAGGGCTTCCGCGTGAAACACCCCGAAAGATACCGTCAAATGATGGAACTGGCTGAATACGCCGACAACGAATTCTTCAGGAAACGCTTCAAGAAGGGTGCAAAGCACGCCACCTGGACTCAGCTTGGAACACTAGGTGGCGGTAACCACTTTATAGAGTTAGACGAAGACCCCAAAACGGGCGAACTTTACGCCACTGTACATACTGGAAGCCGTCATTTCGGCTTCCAGGTCGCCAACTACTTTCAGTCGCTGGCCAGGGCGTATATCAAGGCAAAGGGCATCTCCGGCGTCGGTAGGGGGCTTGAATACCTTCCCATGAAGGAAGGCGGTGAGGAATACATGCAGTGGCTTCGTATAGCCCAGCGTTACGCCGAGCACAACCGCTTCGTCATACTAGACCAGATCCACGAATTCTTCGGCCTCGCCGTGAATCCGCAAAATATCATCCAGAGCGTTCACAACTACATAAGCGAAAAGGACGGGATTGTAAGAAAGGGCGCCATCTCTGCCTATGAGGGGGAGTCCGTCGTTATACCGCTAAACATGGCTGCAGGAGTGATATTGGGCCGTGGCAAGGGAAATCCGCGTTACAATTTTTCGGCCCCCCACGGCGCGGGTCGCGTCCTTGGACGCAAGGAAATGAAGCGCCGCCTCAAAACCGGTGAGCTCTCCATGGAAGCTTTCCGAAAGAGCATGGAAGGCGTCTATACCACCTCCATATCCAAAGACACCATCGATGAATCACCCATGGCCTACAAGAGGTGGGAGGACATTCGCGAGGAGATGGAAGAAACCGTCACCGTCGACCGCCTGCTGAGGCCCGTTTACAACCTCAAGGCTCCCGAGTAGACTTCGCTTTGTCCATGTCGAATTGAGGCAGGGAAATTACTCTTGGAAAGGTCGTCCCGCCGCGCTTGCACGCCTGGTGCCCTTCGGACCCCTTTCGCTTCGCATCCAGGACTGGAGATCCCTGGACGTGTATTCAAGGTGCCTTTTGAGTGCCGCCACGGAGGCTTCCAGGTCTCCGGCGGAAACCGCATCGAGTATTTCCCTGTGCTGTTTTTCCGACTCCTTCCTCATCGAATCCAGATGGGCGCGTATGTTGCGGTCCGTCTTCTGCCTGAGGCGGGCGATCATGTCGACGGTAAGCGGCCTGTCCGCCGGTTCGTAGAGCAGGGCATGAAAGAGGAAATTAAGGTCGCGCCATCGGATACAGTCGGTTTCGTTTTCCATCATGTCCAGGACGTTTCCGGCTTCCTCCACGATACGCCGGGTAATGCCCGGGAAGGCTATTCGCATCAGGTTCGTTTCGAGGGCGGATATCATTTCGTAAAGTTCCCTCGCCTCTTCGAGCGAAAGCTCCGTTACGAAGGCTCCCCGGTAACCCTGAAACTCTACCAGCCCCTCGGTTTCAAGAAGGCGCAGGGCCTCTCTGAGCGGAATCGGACTCACTCCGAGCTTGAGCGCTATCTGCGCCTGGTGGAGAGGGCTCCCTTCGGTGAATATGCCCCTGTATATGGCTTCCCGCAAGATATTCGCGATATGATGAGGAGCACTGCTGTCGCCGCTCACATTCGCGGCCAGTTCCTCCAGAGCTTCCATCTCTTTTGTCATTAGTAGCGCCTCCAGCAGGCCGGGAAAATATATTTTAAGGAGCAAAAATATATGAAACACTACCAATACTATACTCCTTTGACAGCCCATGGCCACGATTAGGATACTATATTCACAATACCAAAAATTTTCGGACAAGGAGTGACTGCCATGGCTGTCCCGATGAAATTCCTGGAGGAAGACCTTGAAGCGATGAAGCAAGCAGGTCTTTACGGAACGATCCGAACCATCGAAAGCCCTCAGGGAGCCTGGGTCAAGATCGAAGGCAAGGATTACATCAACCTCTGCAGCAACAACTACCTGGGGCTTTGCAGTGAGCCGAGGCTTGTAGCCAAGGTGAAGGAATACGTCGACAAGTATGGTGTGGGACCCGGAGCGGTACGGACCATAGCAGGAACAATGATGCCCCACATCGAACTGGAGAGGAAGCTGGCCGAGTTCAAGGGTGCCGAGGCGGCCATTGTACTGCAGTCGGGTTTTTGCGCCAACCTCGCGGCGATTCCCACCCTGGTGAACGACCCCAAGGACATTATCTACAGCGATTCCCTGAACCACGCATCCATCATCGACGCCTGTCGCCTTTCCAAGGCGAAAGTCGTAAGGTACGAACACTCTAACCTGGAAGACCTGAAAGCCAGACTTGAAGAAAACAAGGGTGCCGCAGGAAAACAACTTCTCGTTACCGACGGCGTCTTTTCCATGGACGGCGA
>JAHDOX010000004.1 GCA_018434645.1 Synergistales bacterium
ATTGATAACGATTGCACAAAAGTGGTAGTATTTTTACGGTAAAGGTAAACTGCACCTACCGCAGCTTTTTATTTTTACCGGGGAAATATCAGGGAATCACGATGTTGTAATCATTTCCAAGGGGGGAAACAGATAAATGGAGAAAATGAAAGTTCTCGCTGAATGGTCCTACGAACCGGCAAAACCACGTCGCGGATACACCGGAAAGACCTTGAAGGTGAACGTAGGTGAAATGACCTTTGAGGCAAAGGACGTTTCAGAGGACATGAAGGAGAAATTCGTCGGTGGGAGAGGTTTTGACCTGAAGCTTCTCTGGGATTCCGTCAAGGACACGACCAAGTGGAATGATCCCGAAAACGAGATTGTCTTTTCAGGTGGACCTCTTTGCGGGATAACCCAGTACCCCGGGACAGGAAAGTTCTACGCCGCTTTTATTTCGCCTTTGACAGAGCAGACCTATGACAGCAACGCCGGCGGCCATTTCGGTCCTCTTTTGAAGTTCGCGGGATGGGATGCTCTCGAGGTACAGGGTAAGGCCGAAAAGGATGTAATTCTTGTAATCGATTCCGACGAGAAGAAAGTCCAGATTCTCGAGTCCCCCTTTACCGACATCAACGCCTATGCTATAACCAAAGCCCTTTACGAGTATTATGGAGACCCCGAAGATCTCAACGACCGCAGACATATTTCAATAATCTCAGCCGGTAAAGGCGCCGAAACAACATACTGGGGCTGTATGAACAGCAGTTTCTGGGACACCCACAGGAAGGACTTCCGCCTGAAACAGGCAGGACGCGGCGGCGGCGGTACTGTGTTGAGGGACAAGAAAATTGCGGCTATCGTAGTCAAAAGCCACAACCTGAGCGGGACCGCCAACGATCCGGTAGATATTGATACCATTACCAAAATCGGTCACAAGCTTCACAGGGAGATCTTTACACTGGACGCCAAGCAATGCAGGATGCGTACCGCCGGGACGCCCCATCTCAACGAGATCATGAACGAGTACCACCTGCTTCCCACTCACAACTACAAGTTCGGCCAACATCCCGAAGCAGACAAGATTCATTCGAAGGTGTACGAGAAAATGTTCACCCAGGGCATACCTGACGGCTGCTGGTACGGCTGTACCCTTGCTTGTGCAAAGGCCGTAGACAATTTCACGTTGAAAACAGGACCACTTAAAGGGAAGGTAGTAACCGTTGACGGCCCCGAGTACGAAACAGCAGCAGGAATGGGGTCCAACGTCGGTGTATTTGATCCCGAATGGACCGTGGAAGCCAATTTCTACGCTGACCATTACGGTATAGACACCATCTCGCTTGGAACGGGCCTTGCCTTTGTATGCGAATGCTACGAACTGGGCTATCTCACGAAAGAACATACCAATGGCCTTGAACTCAAATTCGGGAACAAGGATGACATTCTCGAGCTAGTCCACCGTATGGGCGATGGAAAGGATGATTTCGCGAAAATAGTCGGTCTCGGCGTGGCCCGAATGAAAGACATCTTCGCCGAAAAATTCGGGGCCCCCAGGGACGTTCTTGAAAAAATAGGCATGGAAGGCCAGGGTATCGAGGTATCGGAGTACGTTTCCAAGGAATCGGTCGCGCAGTGGGGAGGATATTTCCTGACGCTGAAGGGGCCACAGCATGACGAAGCATGGCTTATCTTCATGGACAGGGTAAACAAGCAGCTGCCGACTTTTGAGGACAAGGCCGAGGCGCTTCACTATTTCCCCAACTTCCGCCTCTGGTTCTCCCTGGTGGGACTTTGCAAGCTGCCCTGGAACGACATCGAACCGGCAGACAACGCAACAAAGTACCCGCCGCAGGAAGCAGCGAAGGTACCTGAGCACGTTCAAAACTACGTCGACATTTTCAATGCCGTCACCGGGAAAAAGATCACAAAGGAAGACCTCATTCTCCAGTCCGAAAGGGTTTACAACTTCCAGAGGGTCTTCCAGCTGCGGCTCGGAAAGGGAACTCGCAAACACCACAACATTCCTGACAGGGCACTCGGACCCGTCTTCCCGGATGAATGGGAAGCCCGAGCAGAGTACTATGACAACGAGCTCAAGCAGGGCGGCGTAAACCCTGAAGGCCTCTCTACAGAGGAAAAGGTCGATAAGCTCAACAAAATCCGAAGGGAACAGTGGGAAAAACTCGTCGACACGGTTTACAAACGCAGGGGATGGGACAGAAACGGAATCCCCACTGTGGAAACCCTTAGACGGCTCGGCATCGACTATCCCGAAGTGGTGGCCGTCGTGGAAAAACACGCCAAACCGGAGGACCAGTGGAAGGAATAGCACCGATGATTACCGTGAACACCGAACCGATGGAATGGGAAGAAGGGATGACGGTTCAGGATATTCTTGAGAGGAAAAAATACACTTTTCCGCTACTGGCGGTATGGATAGACGACGTTCCGATCCCCAGGGAAAAGTTCGACTCCACCGCTGTTCCTGACGGGGCCAAGGTCCAGGTAATTCACATGATCAGCGGAGGTTAGCAAAGGACCGGGCAAATAGCCCGGTCCTTTGCTTTTAAGTCTCTGTATTTTCATGTTTTCTCACCTTTAACTTGTCGATTAGCCTTCGTCGCGTCGTTTAAAACGCAATGTGTTGTTCCAGTCTTTGGACCAGCCGTCGTTCCTGTAAAAGCCTCTTTCAGCCCTCTCCCCCCCCAGAGGAATTTCCACCCATCCCCAGGGTGTCACCAACAAAAACCGCAACTGGACCCCGTAAGCTTCAAGCGCCCGGATGTGCTGTACGTACCTTGCAACCTCGCCGATAATCCAGCTGTCGCTTACGATCCAGACTCGTTTGCATGTTTCCCGGCCAAAAAGGGCCGCATGATCCACCGTCATGCGCATTCCTTCATCAAAATCCACTGTCCCGACACACAGTACTACTACATCTTCGTGACCGGCAGGTTCGTAAGGCGCCGGAAGCAAGTCGGCATAACGTTCCATCCACTCAAGTTGGCCGAAAAGTGCCTCCGGGTCAGCCAATCGCCTGTCCGAGTAAGACTGGAAGAAATCATCGGGCTGGTTTCCGGAATCAGGGTACAGGGCGCTTGCCATCCAGTCCTGCACAACAGAAACCAGCTTGACGATAAAAGGAGGCTGTGTCGGGCCGGACATGACTTTAAGAAGATCCCCCACGGTGATCTCCTTTTCCCCGTTCCTTTCATTGCCTTCAGGGCGCTCGTTCTTTTTGCGGCTCACACAAAGCACCTCCCCTTTTTTGAAAGTTTCCCGAGTTTATCACAAAGCTGCAGAAAATACATCAGCCTTCGCTGCATTCACACCACCACTTGCCTTATAATGTAAGATATCAGGAAAACCCGAAAAAAACGAGGTGAGAAGCATGAAGTATTTTGACCTTGATTCAGAGAACACTCAACTTCTACTCGTCGATTTCCAGGAAAAATTGTTCCCCGCGGTCTGCGACGACAGCAAGACAGCCCGAAACGTACAGACACTTTTAAAAGCATGCGAGACATTGCAAATTCCAGTCAAGTATACCGAGCACTACCCCCAGGGGCTCGGGAAAACGATCCCCCAGATTTTGGAAGCTGTTCCCAAGGATAGCCGACGTTTCGAAAAGATTCATTTTTCATGCTGCGATGAACCGGAATTCGAGACGTTTATACGTTATGCAGGCAGGGATCGCATTGTTATAGCCGGAATAGAAAGCCACATTTGCGTCCTTCAAACGGCCGCGGATCTCCTTTCCAGGGAGTACAGGGTTTTTATAGCTTCAGATGCGTGTTCAAGCCGAAAAATGGAACATCACCGCGAAGCCATGGATATTTTGCGCTCGATGGGAGCTTTCGTCGTTCCCACAGAAACAATTGTCTACAGGCTTCTTCGTAAAGCCGGAACATCGGCCTTCAAGACGATGCTACCCTTGTTCAAGTAAGCAGGTTCGACAATTAATGCCAAATGCAAGGGCTTATCTGACCTTTCTCGGAACGGGTGGAAGCCGTTTTACAATCATGCATCAGCTCAGGGCCTCCGGTGGTCTGTGGTTCAACTGGCGCGCCTTTCCGGTTGCCATAGATCCCGGGCCCGGTGCCTTGGTAAGAATGTGTCAGAATCAGCCGCCTCTTGACCCAACCACACTTGAGGTTATCCTGGTTACGCACAAGCATCTGGACCACACCACGGATCTCAACGTTCTCGTCGAAGCTATGACTGGAGGAGGTTTCAACAAGCGCGGAATCGTAGTTGTTCCCACCGACGCCGTCTACGGTTTTGAACCCGTGCTCCACAAATACCTTCAAAAGAAGATGCATCGGCTGGAAACGTGGAAAAACGAAGGAGCAATCAACCTCGCGGGGAACAGGACCGTAAAATCCGTACCTCTCACACACCACGGAGTCGAATGCCACGGCATCGTCTTTCAGGAAAACGGGTCGCCACTCTGGGGGCTTATTCCGGACACGAGGTTCGACCAGGAATTGATCGAACACTATCGGAAATGCAGGCTTCTTGTGGTGAACATGACGCTCGCAAAGGAGCGCAGCCACCTTGATCACCTTTCCCCAGTGCATGTTTCGAGACTGGTGGAAACCCTAGAGCCGGAATTGACATTACTCACACATTTCGGGAGAGGCGTTCTTAAAGAAGGACCGGAAAAGATAGCCGAAAAAATCGCCAAAGGCAAGTACAGGGTCATGGCGGCCAAGGACGGAATGCGCGTTGATATAGACGATCTACTCATTGAGTTTCCAGACACGAATAACAAACAACCCCTTTGCAGCACTTTCCTGTAACCCGTTTTTACTGTTATCATAAAATTCAGTTTGTCTCATCAGTATTTCGGCGGTGGGACAAACACGTTTGAAGGAGGTTGCCTCTGATGCCTGTGGACAAAACCCGTGCTTTTGAACTTCATAAAAAGGCAAAAGGTAAAATCAAGATTTATCCCACTATAACCATCAATAGCCCTGAGGAGCTGAGGCTCGCTTACATACCCGGAAGCGTTCCCGCCGCAATGGCCATAAAGGAAGAACCGGAGCTGAGTTATGAATACACTGGCCGCGGGAACAGAATCGCAGTAATAACCGACGGAAGCGCGGTTTTGGGTCTGGGGGACGTAGGACCTGACGCCGCTTTGCCGGTTATCGAGGGAAAGTGCCTGATTTTCAAGATCTTCGGTGACGTCAACGCCCTTCCGATATGTCTCGATACCAGAGACCCGGAAGACATTGTCCATCTCGCGACAAGCATGGCGCCCAGTCTCGGCGGGATAAACATCGAAGACATTGACAGTCCAAGGACGTTTATGATAGTGCGCGAACTCCAGTCAAGGGTTGACATCCCCGTGCTATGCGACGACCAGCATGGCACTGCAGTAGTTACCTTGGCCGGCCTCTGGAACGCTCTGGAGGTAACAGGCAAGAAAATGAACGAGCTCAAGATCGTGATCAACGGCGCCGGTCCAGCGGGGATTTCCGTAGCGGAGCTTTTGTTATACGCTGGTGCAAAGAACGTGACCGTACTCAATAGTTCGGGTATCCTTTGTGAATCAAACCCTCACATGAACCAGTTCCAACAGGAACTTGCCTCAAAAACCAACCCGGAAGGCAAAAAGGGAGAACTCAGTGAAGCCATTGAGGCTGCCGATGTCTTTATAGGACTCTCGAAGGGCAACCTGTTAACCCAAAAACATGTTAAGTTAATGTCAAAAGACCCGATCATTTTCGCCATGGCTCTTCCAGAGCCCGAAATCACTCCAGAAGAAGCCTATGCAGCCGGGGCTGCCGTGGTGGCCACCGGACTTTCGGATTATCCGAACGCACTGCCGAATCTTCACTCTTCGCCTGGAATAATGAGGGGACTCCTGGATGTTCGTGCCACAATGCTGAACAACGACATACTGCTTGCAGCCGCACGTGCCCTTGCGGACGTGGTTGACCGAAGAAGGCTCTCTCCCCAAAACATCACTCCGGACGTCTTCTCTGACGAGGTTTCGCCCAGGGTAGCTGAAGCAGTCGGACAAACGGCTATAAGGTTGGGGTTTGCCCAGCGTCCACTACCGGAAGGGGAGATTTATGACAATCTCTGGGATACGCTGTACGGAAACAGGATGATTCTTCACTGAGTTCTTAAGATAAAGGCCCGTCCGCAAGGATACTGGCTTGCCTCACATGGTTGATCAAAAGTGCTTTTCGTATTCCAGAAAGGCTGCTTTAAGTTTTACTCCACCAGAACCTCCATAGCCACACATGTTTCCGTCACTGCCGATCACCCTATGACAAGGGACGAAGGGAGCCCAGGGATTGTTGCGCATTATAGTTCCTATGGCTCTCGAGGCTCGAGAATTTCCGATCCCTGTAGCCACGTCCTTGTAGGATTTGGTTTTCCCGGGCGGGATGGCCGCAACTATGCGGTAAACCGACATGGCAAAAGAAGAAGGCTCTTTCAGGAAACATAAATTCAACGTAAAATTTTTCCCCAACCAAAAATTTTCCCAGGTTTCTTTAAGCCATTCGGGGGGGGCGGCGGTTTGCACTTTTTGAAAAGACGCACAGCTGTGATCCATCGTTGAATGGACAAGCCCCTTGTCGCACCATACCAGTTTCCACTGCCCCATCGGAGAATCTAACTTCGACATGTAAAGTGGTGTATCTTTTTCTATGGCGCAAAAATTAATCATCCCAACCACCTCAATGTCAAAAACAAAATAGTCCCCACACAGGTTACGATGAATGAATGCCTCTCGCTTCGCCAAAGCACGTCAAACCTGAAGGGTCCCGAAATCGTATTTGACGAAGGCAGTTTTTTCGGGAAAAACCGGCCCACACGCCTGGAATATTCTTTAAAATCCTGCTTGAAAGACCCAGCGAGGAATTTTTCCTCGTGAGGGATTACCAGCAAACCGTAAAGACCTGTGAAAAATAGAATAAAAACAAGAAACGTCCACATATTGCCTGAGAGAAAACACCACCCAAGGCCGATCAGGCCGTTTCCTACATAAAGGGGGTTCCTGCAAAAAGCGTAGGGACCCCACGTAACCAGTTGTTTCGCCTTGACCTCTTCCCCCCTGTAAAGTGTAATTGAGCCTGCCGCCCAGAACCGGATAGCCTGCCCGAAAAGGACAAAGGCAAGCCCAGGCCAAATACGAGCCTCGGATGGTTTGGCCATAAGCAGCACGGCAAGAAAAAGAACAGTCCATATTCCGCCCCTGTATTTGAAAGCAAGGCTTCCCGCTTTATCCATTGGCGCTCCTCTCTTCTTCCTCATCGCATTCGTCTTCCGCCTTCAACAGAGTGTCCGCTCCTTCCCAACCGATCATTCGAACTGCAACGAAAGCTCCCATCGCGATAGAGATATATTCTGTGAAAAACCTCCACGCTATGGCTAGTATTCCTGCCACGTTCCATGGAACCAGGTAACTGAAAATAGCAGCCCCTCCGCCTTCTGCAACCCCGCTCGCTCCGGGCGTAGGAACAAAATAAAGTATGAAAAGGAACAATGCCTGCGCAAGAAAGGCTTCACCGAAAGACACCTGAAGACCCAACGACCAGACCAGTGTGGGCAGAATGGCGAACATGGCAAACATATGGAGCCACGAAATTAAAAAGGCAAGAAAAAAGAGCAAAAGACCTTTTGAAAAAAATATCCGGAAATTCGCGTTGTAGTTGTCTATTTCCCTGCAAATTCTCCGGAGTATGCGCAGTACGCTGCGCGGCTTTACTATTCCCACACGTTTGAGCAAAAGCAGCGTCACGCCTGCCCATTTTTTCATCAACGACGGACGCACCAGGCTCAGTACAACCAAAAACCACGAGCAGAGGACAAAAATTACCACATAGGAGAAAACCCCCTGCAGGAGCAGGCGCCCTTTAAGGATCTCCGGCCTGAACAAAAGCGCCAATGGAACGATCAAGCCTAACTGAAAAAGAGTCATAAGTGTCGAGACCAGGGTTATGGCTACACCTTTTCCTATCGGTATTCCGGCCCGAAACATGAAATATACCTGAAACGGACCGCCTCCGCTTTGCATCGGTGTTATGGCGGAACCAAAATATCGCAGCCAGTTTAACAGAAAGGCAAACCTGTAGCGGATCCGCTCATCCGCGGCGTAAACAAGGAAATATAGTTTAAAAGCGTCCAGGACCCAGAAAAGAATGACAAGGCCGCAAACAATCAGCAATTTTGACTTGTCTGCCTGCGCTATGAAGCTGTAGGTGCTTACATCGACGCTCGACAGTAACACGAGCACGCTGACACCGAAGGTGAGCGCTATAAAAACAGCCAGGCCTTTTCGAACAGACAAGGCAATCCCCCACTATTTGTTTTTTATCTCTCCGGGGTTTTTTCTTGCCAACCCCGTTGTCCACGCCAAAACGGCAATTTGTGTCCTGTCCCTCAGCTCGAGTTTCCTGAGAATATGCCCGACATGATTTTTGACCGTTTTCTCAGAAAGAATCATCGTCTGTGCAATTTCCATGTTACTGAACCCTTGTCCCAGCCAGTAGACCACTTCAATTTCCCTTGGCGTGAGATCGGCGAATTGATCTGCTTCCTTTCTGGCCCTGAACAGAATTTCAGGTAAATCGCCGGTAATCCGGGCATCAAAACCAGGATACCCCCTGGACAGTTGCCGAACAGTCCGGATTAATTCATCCGCCCCTGAAGAAAACAAGACACATCCATGAATCCCCGATTCGTAAAGATCGGTCAATCCGTCGATATCTGCCTCTTCAGAAAGGAGAAGATAGCGTATATTTTTCCCAAGCCTTGAAAGTTCCCTGATCAGCTGTGGTCCATCCAGCTTGGGGAGCTTGTCGCCGATTATCAATATATCGGGATTACATTGGTGGGCTACGCAAAGCGCCTCGAATCCGTCCGTAACTGCTGCGACAACGGAAAAGTCGTGTTCTTTTTCAAGAACCAGGCACAAGACATCAACAAAGAGCTTTCGAGGTTCAGCTATGATTATTCGAGTTTTCTCCAGGCTCTCCACCTCCACGGGGTTTTCTACCTCTTTTTCTTTTTCTTGTGTTATCCTGAATCCCGCATACTTACTCAAAGGCGAATCTTCGAGGGAATTATATCATCCGGCGGGCCCGCAAAAGACTCGAAGACACAGGGGAGGAAAAAACGACGTGGCATCAATTAGCCCCGGCATACGCCGCAAAATTTCAAAAGCCCTGATAGACCACGGAATGATCGAAAAGGGAAGTCGCATTATAGCAGGCTTGTCAGGGGGAAAAGACAGCCTTTTGCTTTTAACGGCCCTTTCGGAATTGCGGAGCCACGGCAACATGGATTTTGATCTGGCGGCCGTTACTGTCGATATAACCGGGCAAGGCGTCGGGTTTGAAACGCTTACCGAATATTGCCGCAACATAGGAGTCCGCCACGAACTGATTACCTACCCCATTTTAGATATAATCCGGGAAAAAGAAGAGCGTTCCCCCTGCAGTCTTTGTTCGAACCTCAGAAACGGTATACTTTTCGGCTACGCCGCCGAAAAAGCATATGATACGGTAGCCTTGGGTCATAACCTTGATGACGTAGTGGAGACCGTTATTATGAATCTCTTTCTGGCCGGCAGGTTCCGATGCTTCGCTCCGCGTTCCTGGAGAAGCCGAAAGAAAATCTGGGCGATTCGTCCCATGATCTATGTCTCCAAAAACGCAATAACGGAGGAAGCATCACGCCTTGGTTTACCGGTGACGGCATCGCGGTGTCCCTGGGGCGAAACCACGAAGCGCCAGGAGATGAAAGAGCTTTTGGGGTCTCTCGAACCCCGCTTCCCGGCACTGAAGTCCCAGATACTTCACGCCCTTATAAACGTCAAAAGAAGCGATATATGGGGATTCGATGATGATACACCCGAATCCCCGGTCAAGGCACCCTCAGCTTAGAAGCCCTGATACTATTACATCTACGGCCTCATCCTCTCCGAGCCCTTTGGCCATCAACCCCTCTATCTTATCGTCGGCTAAACGACCTATGGCTGCTTCGTGCGTGACTTCGGCTTCCGGGTGCGACACAGTTACTACCGGCGAAGCCTCAGCTTTCGCTCGGCCCTGCACGATTTCCGTGCAATCAATATGCCCCCTTGCGCCTGAGGCTGCTCCATCTACGAGACCCAGGAATCGACCGCTACTGGAATCTTTGAGGACGACCCTCGCCTTTACGAGGGCGGAACTGTTTTTCCCGGTCAGCCTGACCACGTCACGGACCTGGCAGAAGTCGTCGTATTTCCCGTAGATTTTTGATGTCACTTCCACACGGCTGGATTCTCCCCGGGCTTCGACGTCTATGTCTATGTCAAGGTTCCCCACCCGACCTTCGACCAGGGTGAAATCCCCGAAATAGGACGCACCGTCTTCCAGAGTGACCTTGCTTACGGGTCGTACTTCTATCTTGCCTTCCGGACCATGGACATGGACTTCCTTGTAACTGAAACTGGCATTCTCGCCGATGTGTATGGTACCTTCCATGGCGTGCAGGAATTCGACGGCGTTCGGGAAGATGCAGTGAGCCAGGAATTCAGCTCTAGCCCCTTTTCCTATGAAAATATTGCTGTTTATGACTTGACTGCCGCTGTCACCGAGGTGGCCGAAACAAAGATGTACCGGCTTTTCCAGAACCACCCCTTCCAAAACGTTGATAGTAGCGTTGATGCCGCTTTCCGTCTCCTCGGCCTGGATATCCACGCCTGGAAGGATGTTTTTGTCTAATATCCTGTTAGCGTGTACAACAACATATACGGCATCGGCTTCACCTAGCGTACCAAAGACTCCGCTTGTTTTTTCAGCAATTTCAACAAGGGTTTTGTATTCCTCAGATACTTGCATTGATTTTTTCCTCCGCTGCGAATTCCTCTGCATCCGGATCCGGGCAGGGCCGGCACTGCGATAGAAAATACCGTTTTACAGCCTCTGCACTGCCTTCAAGGACAATCCTCCCGTGGCACATCAGGTACGAACGGTCGCAACGGGCAGCCACATCTTCACGGTGAGTTATGATCATAACGCTGCTGCCGTCGTCAACTATTTTTCTGAAAAGTCTGGTTATATCACCAAGGGCTAGAAGGTCCACTCCCGAATCGGGTTCGTCGAGAATAGCAAGGTCCGGTTTCATCATATACACAGATGAAAGTTCGATCCGCTTCCTTTCTCCGCCGGAAAGATTCTTGTCCAACATCCTGTCCAGATAAGACGTATCAAGCTGAACAAAATCCAGAGCTTCTTTCATTGTCTCTTCGTCGGCCTTTCCACCAGAGGAAATACGCAGATATTCGCGAACGGCAATGCCTTCGTACCTCGCCGGATGCTGCCAGGCCAAAGTCAACCCCGACTTTGCCCTTTCGGTTATGCTCCAGTCGGTGATGTCTTTACCCTTGAAGTAGATACGCCCGGATTCGGGTCTGTAACCCTGCAAACCCATGACAGTATAGGCCAGGCTGGACTTGCCTGCCCCGTTTCTGCCAAGAACCCCCGTCATTTCCTTTGGCTTCACCTGGATCGTCACCTTGTCGAGAATCTGGGCTCCGCCACGGGTTACAGACACCTCGTCAAGATATAACAGTGATTCCTTCATTATCGTTCACCTCAATACCCTGTTGTCGATCAGACGTGCTTTTCCAACACGAGCTGCTACAGCGATTACCGAAGGCCTTGTTATCTCCTCGATCTTTTCGAGGGTTACCGCGTCACGCACCTCGACGTATTCGGGTTTTACTGCAGAAGTTTGCAAAAGGCGGGAAAGAACCACATACTCGAGCACGCAAGTTTTCCTTTCCCCATTCCGAAAAAGGCTTTCAGCTTCGTTCAAGGCCTCATTGATAGCACACGCGTCTTTCCTCTCTTCCGCCGTCAGGTAAATGTTCCGGCTGCTTTTCGCAAGTCCGTCCGTCTCCCTGATTATGGGGCAACCAACTATCTCGACCCGGACGTCGAGGTCTTTCATCATTCTTCGGATTATCGAAAGCTGTTGGTAGTCCTTTTCACCGAAGTACATCTTGTCAGGTTCTACGATATTATATAGTTTCAACACCACCGTGCAGACTCCGTCGAAATGCCCGGGCCTTGCCGCCCCACAAAGGACACGGCTCAATTTCCTTTCGGTCACCATCGTGGAACTGCCCGGCTGATACATGACGTCCACCGAAGGCGCAAAAAGCAAATCGACGTTCTCATGCTCTAGCAGTACTACGTCCCTTTCCATGTCCCTGGGGTAATCGGCAAAATCTTCGGCGGGGCCGAACTGAAGAGGGTTTACAAAAATGGACACTACCGAAACCGTGCATTCTTTCCTGCATTTTCTTACGAGCGAAAGATGACCTTCATGAATGAAGCCCATGGTAGGAACAAGGCCAACGACAGGACGGCCCTGACCTTTCAGCAATCGCAGCGTCTCTCTGGCCTCTTCCGGAGTATCGGCAATTTTCATGACCGGCTTTCTCCAATCAGACCACTAGTGTTCTGGCCAGGGCCCTCTGGAAAAACTCTTCGGCTTCTTCGGCATCCTTTTCGAAGCCCTCTCTTCCCATGAGCCCGTAGGTATAGCGTTTCCCCTGCTCTACGCCTGGTTGGTCGAAGGGATTGATATCCATGATTTCTCCGGCAAGAGCGGTAGCGTATTCGAAAAGATAAATGAGCCCTCCAACCCTGAAAGCGTCAATTCGCGGGATACGGAGCCATAATACCGGCCGGCCTGCTTTTATGAGTGAGGCCGCAGTTGCACGTGCTTCCGCATTCAGCATTTCTCCCATATCTTTACCACTCAGGTATGCCAGCGGCTTTAAAGCCGATTCCTCGCAGTGAGGCAAAGCCATCTCCTTGCGTTCTTCGACGCTTGCCAACAAGTAAAACTTGTCGTCGGGACCCGATGTATAAAGTTGCACCTGAGAGTGTTGATCGATAGCACCGAGAGCTCTGACAGGTGTGCTGCCTTTGCCTTGCTTGCCCAGGCTTTCGGCCCACAGTTGGGCAAACCACTCGGTGAAATCCTTCAGATTGTCTGCGTAAGGCATGAGGACCAACATGTTTCGCCCTGATTCAGCGTGAGCGACTCCCAATGCGGCCAACAACCATGCGGGGTTTTTCTCGAGGTTTTCCGAAGCAACGATTCTTTTTCGCATTAACGACGCGCCACTCAAAAGGGCTTTTACATCAATGCCCTGGCAAGCTGCTGAAAGCAAGCCAACGGACGATAAAACGGAATACCGTCCTCCCACACCCGGCGGGATCACAAGTGAAGAACATCCCCGTTCTTCCGCGAAGGCCCTGAGAACACCCTTTTCGGGGTCCGTGATGACCGTCACGTGCTCCGCCGCAGCGTCTTTCAACTCCAGTCGCAACCAGTTCCAAAAAAGGAGAAAATTCGCCATGGTTTCGGCCGTAGTTCCAGACTTGCTGACCACCACAAAGGCCGTACGGGCAGGATCTATCATCTCCCATATGGCGCCGGTACCGTCAGGGTCGGCATTATCGGCGACATAGAATCTTGGCCCACCGCGTTCCTCCCTTGTGAGCTCGTTGTAATAGGGATGGACCAGGGCGTTTTGAAGCATAAGGTTCCCCAGGGCCGAACCACCTATTCCTATCTGTACAAGTGCATCGTATTTTTTCAGCCTTGCGGCGGCTTCCATAACTTTTTCCGGTTCTTCTTCAGGCAAGCCTACCCACCCAAATCCATCCCGCTTCGCTTTTGCTCCCATTTCGAGGTTTGCCTGGGCTTTTTTCAAAAGCACCTCAAGCCCTGTAACTCGTTGTTCGATTTTTTCTCCGCCAGGTTCTTGCCTTGGAGAAAAGGCACCGCCATAGGAAAGTTCCAGAATGTCCATGTGCTCACCCCGTTTTCAACGGAATTTTGGAAATGGGAGATGCCGGTTTTTTCATTTTAGCTAAAGGCCTTTAAAAAACAAAACGGCGGCCTAGATGGCCGCATGAAGGTTATAATGCTTTTTGGAAAAAGGCAAACCGGCCCGCAGAAACGGGCCCGTTTGCCTCTAAATCTTAAATGCTCACCTTTATTTAATTCCGGCTTCCTCAAGCGCCTTGTCTATCGATTCGGTATCGAACCCCACGATGCAAGTTTCGCCGATTTCAGTAACCGGAACACCCATTTGCCCGGTCTTTTTAA
>JAHDOX010000120.1 GCA_018434645.1 Synergistales bacterium
CCCACCCTCGGCGCAGTGGCATGACGCGTTTATTTTTGCATAGGGGACTTCATCACCGGATTCTAGGGTTACGCTTGTTGAGATTTTCATCCCGTTTGCTGATGAATCTGTCTTTACGGCGAGATTTGGAGAGAAAACAAGCTTCTGGCTAACTTCTTCGAGCTTGGATGGAAGGAGAAGTTCGCCTTTAGAAGACAATAGCCACAAGTCAATGGACCAGCCGTCGTGCAAGGGCGTTACGAGACCTCTCGGATCGACGAGAGGATAAAGCGGGAGGTCTGGATGTCCAGCGGCGGTCCAATTCCTGTGGGTCAGGTTGACATGGGTAAAGGAAAATGACCGGGGGATGAAGGACGGGTCGTCGGGGTTGAACTGGCGCTCGACCCAGTATGGCCAGACCCAGTCCAGGTTGTGTTGAATGGCTTTCGTGTTGATAAGGCCGCGGGCATGGAAAACTATTCCGGCCCGCAAAAGCTCGATGGGTTCTTGTACCTCCGAAGGCTGGGTAAAACGCCTGAGTCGGGCCAAAATGGCCAGAGGATCGACGATCCCGTGCGCCCTGGCGGCTCGTTTGACGAGAAATCTCCATGGAATCCAGCGTCTCAACATGCAAAAAAGATACAACCTCTGCGAAAAAAACGAAACCCGAGGGGAGAAATTGGTGCTTGACGAAGGGAGGAAAAGGTGATAACATTACTTTGCTCTGAGAGAAAGGTAGAGGAATAAAGGCCTCACCCGGGAGAAGCTCCCGGTTATAAAAGGGTCCTTAGGGGAATGTTAAAAGCAGGCCAAACAAGGACCCGAAGCGAAGGCCAGGCTGAAAAGCCTGGCCTTCGTGCGTGGTGTCTTATTTCACCTCGTGAATCCAGCCCTCAGGGGCCTCTATATCGCCGAATTGTATTCCGACAAGCGTTTCGTAAAGTTTTTTAGTTGCAGGCCCTACCTCGGTTTCGCTGTAGAACACGTGTTTTTTACCCTTGTATTCGATTCCGCCGATGGGTGTAATCACAGCGGCGGTTCCGCAGGCTCCGGCTTCGGCAAGTTGGTCGAGCTCATCGATGTAGATATCCCTTTCCTCGGCTTCCATGTTCAGATAGTCTTTTGCCACCTGAACCAGTGACTTCCTGGTCACGCTGGGCAGTATGGATGGAGAATTGGGAGTCACGAACTTGTTGTCCTTCGTTATGCCGAAAAAGTTTGCCGCTCCGACTTCCTCGATTTTGGTATGAGTTGCGGGGTCGAGGTAGATGCAGTCCGCAAAGCCTTTTTTTGCGGCTTCTTCGTGCGGGAGCAGGCTTGCCGCGTAGTTGCCTCCTACCTTCGCTGCCCCGGTGCCGTTTGGAGCGGCCCTGTCGTATTCAGTCACCACAAAGTTGACGGGGCTCAGGCCACCCTTGAAATATGCACCCACAGGCATGCAGAAAACGCAGAAAATATACTCCGTTGCCGGTTTGACGCCTATATTTTCACCGGCTCCGATCAAAAAAGGTCTGATGTAAAGGGTAGCACCTGTACCGTAAGGTGGTACATAGGCTTCGTTCGCCTTTACAACCTGCTCGCAGGCATCTATGAACTTCTCTACAGGTATTTCAGGCATAACGAGTCTTTTGGCGCTGTCCTGCATGCGTTTTGCGTTCATGTCGGGCCTGAAAAGCTGAATTTTGCCGCTCTTTGTACGGTAGGCTTTAAGACCTTCGAAACATTCCTGGCCATAATGCAATACGTTCGCCGCTTCGCTTAATGCGATCGTATTATCCTCCACTAGCTTGCCATCGTCCCACTTGCCGTCTTTCCACTTGGAAATGTAGCGGTAGTCTGTTTTCATGTACTTGAAGCCCAGGTTCTCCCAATCGATATCGACTGTCTTGCTCATAGCTTTTCCCCCTTTTACCGGCTTTTAGCCTTTTAGTAGAATTTCCCTGTATGCCTGCTTTTTTAGTTTAGCTAAATTCGCGATAAATTGCATCCCGCCGGACCTATATGACCTTTATGACCTTCGAACTGTCTTTCGGTTTATGTAAAGGGAAGAAACACGGAAGCAGCCTGGTTTTGTGAACAGGATTTGTGCAGTCCGGCAAGTAACGCGGGACTCGTAATTTGTCAGGTATTCCGTGAATGGGCGTGGTTGGAAAAAATAAAAAAAAGGAAGGACACCGCTAAAGCATCCTTCCTTTTGTGTTTGCTGGTAGCCCCAACGGGATTCGAACCCGTGTTACAGGACTGAGAACCCTGGGTCCTGGACCGCTAGACGATGGGGCCACTTTAATGCTTTGGCTGGGGGACAGGGACTCGAACCCCGACTTCTTGATCCAGAGTCAAGCGTCCTGCCAATTAGACGATCCCCCAATCAGCGCGAAACTCCCAGCGGAGCGCGTCGCATATATTATCATGGGTTTTGCCCTCACGCAATAGGGGCGAGGCTTGACAGGGCTTTCATTTCCCGCCGAGATCTGTGATGAACCTCCTGTTTTGTTCTTCAGTTCCGACAACGGCGATATAATCGCCAGCCTGGAATGTAAAATCGCCGTCGATGTCCGATATAAGTCTTCCCGAACGACTGACGGCGACAACGGACAGACCCCATCTGGAGCGGATTCCAGCTTCGTGGAGCCTGATGCCTGCCAGGGGATTGGCATCTTTCAGGTAGAGCCATTCAAGATGGATCATTCCGGAAGCTCCCCTGAGATCGGCAAGGGCTTCAAATTCCGGGTAGCTGTCATACAGGCTGTTGTAGGTCACGCGACGCAGGGCTTCCAGTTTACGCTGGATAACTGAGGCAGCTGTTCCGAGCTGGATCAATACCTGGCGAGCCATTTCAAGGCCCGCTTCCTGTTCGGGATCGATAATCAGCGAAACGCCGTGACTTTCAAGGATGTGTTGGTCCTCCTTGCCCTCGGCTCTGGCGATAATGCGGATGTTCGGGCTGCGTTTTTTGGCCGCGCGGATGATGTCCAGAATTTCCATTCGGCCTTTCACGGTGACGATCAGGAATTTGGCCTTATCGACGCTTGCGGCCTGGAGAATGGTATCCTGACCGGGATCGCCGAAAATCAGGGGGAGACCTTCCCTTTGTTCGTCGATAAACGTGGCATGGTGGGGTTCGACAATGATGTGAGAATGCCCTAGGCTCTTAAGCGCAAAGGCGACGCAGCGTCCATAGGCACCGCCGCCGGCGATGATGACATGGTCGGAGAGCCCTGTCTCGGGGAGGTTTACGGTTCTGATTTCATCGGGTTTGAAAAATCGTTTGAGAAAACCGTGGACCGGCCCCGTGAAGCCTGTCATCAGCGGGCCGAGAAGCATTGACAAAATAACGACGTTCAGTGCCAGTGAATACAGGGTATGTCCGATGGAGCCCATATCCAGACCCTGTTGGAGAACGATAAAGGAAATTTCCGAGATGGGTATCATGCCGAAAAACATGGCCAGCGGGATGATATTCCGGTATCCGAAGGCCCTTCCCGTTGCTGCAAGGATGATGCCTTTTCCCGTCAATACTGCGGCAAGGATGGTCATTATGGTCCCGGTGTGAGAAAGAAGGAAAGAGGGATCGAAAAGCATTCCAATGGTGACGAAAAAAAGAAGTCCGAAGATATCCCGAATGGGAATGAGATCACTCAGGGCAGAGCGACCGTAGTCGGATTCACTTAGGGTAAGTCCGGCGAGAAAAGCGCCGAAAGCAAAGGAAAGACCAATTGCATAGGTCAGGTATCCGATCCCCAGGCCTACTGCGGTGACAGTTAAAAGGAACAGTTCCCGTGATTCCCACTGTGCCACGTGTTTCATGAGTTGCGGAAGAAACCTGGCTCCAACGAAGAACATAAGCGAGACGAAAAGGACAACTTTTATCAGGGGAAGAGCGACGCCTGCGGGAGAAAGCCCTGAGTTTCCAAGGCTCATCATTATAACCATGAGTGGGATGATGAGGATATCCTGGACAATGGACATCCCCAGCATGACCTGGCTTGAAAGGGTCCCCATCTGTCCGCGCGAAGACAGCGTCTTGAGGATAACCGCCGTGCTTGAGGATGAGATGGCGACGGCAAACCAGAGTGATGGTATGAGGCCCCAGCCAAAGACGTTTCCCAGCGATACGCCGAGAAGCATGGTCAAGGTGATTTGAATGGAAGAGCCCGCT
The DNA here is from genome assembly GCA_018434645.1 of Synergistales bacterium. Classification (GTDB taxonomy): domain Bacteria; phylum Synergistota; class Synergistia; order Synergistales; family Thermovirgaceae; genus UBA1876. Next base: position 4,139 of record JAHDOX010000120.1, read on the forward strand.
ATGGCCACGGCCCTGATCGGCAGGAGGCTTTTCAGCGAGAATTCGAGACCAAGCGAGAAAAGCAGAAGGGCAACTCCGATTTCAGCGAGTTGCTCTATTTCATCGACTTCCGAGACGGTGATGCCGCCGGTGAAGGGGCCGATGGCGATTCCGGCAAGGATGTAGCCCAGTATCAGCGGCTGGTTCAATTTCTTCGCAATAATGCCGCCCAAAAGGCCTGCGATGACGACGATGATCAGATCTGTTGCAATGCCCATCATTTCCCCTCGTTTCCCCTTGATGACTGGAATCAATCATACTCGAGGTGATGACGTAACTCCAACCGGGACGTGAACCGGGAAATCGAAAAAGGACAATTTTATCCTGAAGGACTGTGCTTGTTATACAATGAGAGCATTATCAGAGATGATGTCGGTTTCTCCTTCAGGAAATATTCGGGAGGTGTATCTTATGCATGTCGAGTCCGGGGCTTACAAGGAGTTACTTGTGAAAAGGCCCCTGAACGTTCAGGCTGTTTACGAGACGGAGCCGGTGGCGATCGCGAGTGGACGGGATATCGCGGAGGCGGCCAAAAAGACAAACTCGATAGTCCTTGCGGCGAACGTGCGAACCCCCCTGACGATAAAAGGAGTCCTGAAAGCAGCGAAAAAACTTAATGCCGCAGTCTTGTTGGAGCTGGCGAAATCGGAGTCTACCTATTGCGGTTGTACGTTTGACAATGTCCCCGATTACGCGGTGAAATATTCAGCCGAATTGGGGCATGGCGTGGTTTTCGGATTGCACGTGGACCATTACGTTATCAAATCCAGGGAAGATCTGCTCAAGTCCATAGCCCATCTGAGAGGTATTATGGAACGAGGCTGGACTTCAGTCGCCATCGACGCTTCTCACAACCCTGACTGGGAGAATCTGGCCTTTACCAGGGACGTGGCCATGCAAATCCCAGCTTACATGGGCCTGGAAGTGGAAGTAGGCGAGATAAAAGGGCCCGGAGAGTTGACCACCGTGGAAGAGGCTCTTTTTTTCATCGGCGGCCTGAATGCCTGGGGAATCTTCCCGGATTATCTGGCGATTTCAAATGGCAGCAAGCACGGGACCTACGATACCAGCGTCGGAGAAGCCGAGGGGATAGATCTTGAAAAGACCGGTGAAATTGCAGGAGCAATAGCCCCGTATGGAGTGACCATTGCACAGCATGGCATTTCGGGAACTCCTCTGGACAAGGTCTCCGCCTTCTCGCAATATGGCATCAACAAGGGTAATTTGGGCACCCTCTGGCAAAACATTGTTTTTGGTCTGGAGATGGATCCACAAACGGGTAACGCCGTTACCAGAGACGGTTCCTATGTAAAGGATCCGAACCGCGGGGTTCCGGAAGAACTGTGGCGCAAGATCGTTGAATGGGCCGATGAACAGGGATATTCACGTAAGGATGGCAACTACAAAAAGGCCAACAAGCCTTTCCATGAAATGATCATATCCCTGCCCGAAAAGAGACAGGAAATGATCGTGGAGGAGACGGCGGAATGGGCCGAGAGATATATAGAGGCTTTTCACGGCGAAGGGACTGCCGAAGCCGTCATGGAAACATTGTCCAGAAGACTTGACCATAATGCCGCTCCCGAGAGAAACATACTCGGCAGGCGGGCTGAGTTCATTCCCGACAGGGCGCCGAAAAGGCAAGCACGGGTATCGGGAGAGGACTATTCTGATTAAACCCTGGTAGAAAGAACCAGAGGGAAATACGGGGGTGGCGATGGCCACCCCCAAACATTGCGTGACCTGCCCTTAAAAAGGAAAAGTCATGTTAGGATGTTTATTTGGAGGTGTATCAATGGCAAGAATAAAATCACGTGGACGTCGTCAGAACGTCAAAGGACCGAAAGACGGCGAACTAAGGCTGATCCCTCTCGGGGGATTGGGCCAGATAGGCAAGAACATGATGGCAATCGAATATGGCAACGATATCATGGTCATCGACTGTGGCTTGATGTTTCCCGAGGAAGATATGTTGGGAATTGATTTCGTCGTTCCCGACGTCACATATCTGCTCGAACGCAAGGACAAGATTCGAGGGCTGGTGCTTACTCACGGACATGAGGACCATATCGGCGGGCTTCCCCTGATTCTTCCAGGTCTCGATGTGCCTGTCTACGGTACCAGGCTCACCCTGGGCATGGTGAAAGCCAAATTCAAGGATTCGGCACCTGACTATTCGCTTGAGACAGTTGAAGTGGCTGCAGGAGAATCGTTCAGTCTGGGCTGCTTCAGATTACACTGTATTTCGGTATGCCATTCCATACCCGACGGGATCGGCCTTGCGGTTGAAACTCCCATCGGCACCATCGTTCATACAGGTGATTTCAAGCTGGACCCAACGCCCGTAGACGGCAGGATAACCGACTATTCGGCTTTCGCCGAGTTCGGCAGCCGTGGAGTCCTGCTGATGTTATCCGACTCCACCAATGTGGAACGGAACGGCTTCACTCCCTCGGAACGTCTTCTTGGCGGGACACTGGAAAACATCTTCAGAACCTACAAGAGCAAACGTATAATCATCTCGGCCTTTGCCAGCAACCTTCACAGAGCCCAACTTATTCTGGATGCGGCAGACAAGTTCAACCGCAAGGTCGTACTCATGGGGCGGAGCATGATCCAGAACGTTGAACTGGCCAGGGAGCTGGGTTATATCAAAGCTGACGACGACTTGTTAGTGCCACAGGAAGAGATATCCAGGATCCCCGACAGCAAGACAGTGGTTCTTACCACCGGAAGCCAGGGAGAACCCTTTTCCGGGCTGGTTCTAATGAGCAAGGGAGAACATCGCCACATAACTCTAGGGCAAAAAGACGTAGTAGCGGTGTTCGCGTCGCCAATTCCTGGCAATGAAAAGCTAGTAAGCAGGACCATCAACAGGCTTTACGCATGCGGCTGCGACGTGATCTACGACAGGGACAAGAACGTCCATGTTTCCGGTCATGCTTCGCAGGAGGAGCTCAAGATGATGTTCAGCATGGTTCGACCGAAATATTTCGTTCCCGTTCACGGTGAGTACAGACATCTTGTCAGACATGCACAGCTCGCGGTTGAGATGGGGATCCCTCAAAGGAATGTACACCTCATTCAAAACGGCGATATGCTGAAGCTTACGGGAAAATCGGCGCAGGTGAAGAGGAATGCCTTTCCGGCGGGGGGGCGCCTGGTGGACGGAATGGCACTGGGCGAGATGCAAAGCAGCCTCCTGAAAGAAAGGCGTGATCTCTCGGAAGACGGTGTGCTCGTTTTGTCCGCCGTTCTAGACAGCGAATGGGAGGTCCTTGGGGAACCCCGGATAGAAAGCGTCGGGTTCATACATATGAAAGACGCGGCAGGTCTAAAGAGTGAACTGTGCAAGGCTGTGAAGGATGCAGTAGCAAAGGGGCGATCATACAGTCGGCGTGACCCTGAACAGCTCGATTCCCTTATAGTAAACCGTGTCAAGGACAAGCTGCGGCAATACGGAATAAAAGGACGCTCATATCCGGTAATCGTTCCCATGGTTAGCGTTATCGAAGAAAAAAACTGATTCCGTTTTGAATCGCCAGAGCTGTCGAGTTGTTTGACAAGGCACAAAAAAAGGCAGCGCAGCAGGAAAAAATACCCGATCCTGATTCCCTGAAAATGTCTAGATTTTCGATCTGGAGGAGATAAATCGTGTCGATGGGTATGGTGTTCAATCTTCTGGGTGGAATCGGGCTTTTCCTTTTCGGCATAAAGCTGATGGGGGAAGCCCTGCAGGATTTGGCAGGAGACAGAATGCGCCGACTTATTGCTGCGCTTACAAGTACACCCGTGAAGGGTGTTATTGTCGGAACGGTCGTCACGATGTTGATCCAAAGCAGCAGCGCTACCACCGTTATGGCCGCCAGCTTCGTGCATGCCGGACTGATGACCCTTAAACAGGCGATAGGAGTCATCATGGGCGCTGCCATCGGGACGACCATAACGGCGCAGATCATCGCCTTCAAGATAAAGGCCTTTGGTTTGCCCATTATCGGGCTCGGGATGATTTTCGCAGTTTTCGGCAGGACTAAACGTCAGAAATATGTCGGAAACTGCATTGTCGGGTTCGGCCTGCTTTTTGTAGGTATGCAGACGATGGAGCAGGCCATGTATTTTTTAAGAGACAGGCAGGATATCTTTCTGGCTTTCAGCCATCACCCCTTTCTTGGAATATTGGCCGGAACCGGTCTGACTATGCTTGTGCAGTCAAGTTCTGCGACTGTAGGTCTTACGATGGCCATGGCTTCACAGGGCTTGCTACCTCTCGAAGCGGCCATCCCAATACTTTTTGGTGATAATATCGGCACTACCATCACTGCTGTGCTGGCCTCACTGGGGCTGAACCGTTCGGCGAAACAGGCTGCCGTTGCACACGTCTTTTTCAAGATTTTGGGAGTCGTTTTATTCATGGCCATTTTCCCCTCCTTTTACAAGCTGGTGGTTATAACTTCCTCGGACATTGCGAGGCAGCTGGCAAACGCCCACACCATTTTCAATGTGCTCAACACCATGATGTTTCTGCCTTTTACGGGGCCCTTCGAAAGATTCGTCAGGTGGATCGTCCCGGACAGGGGAGAAGTTTTCGACATGGGCCCCAGGTACCTTGACAAAAACCTTATAAAGGCTTCTCCTGCTGCAGCAGTGGAAGCGGTAAGGAAAGAGCTGGTTCGAATAGGATTGTTGGCAAAGGATATGATGGACTATGTCAAGGCGGCTTTCGTCAACAACGACAGCAAGATGATACCCCAGGTTTACCAGACTGAACGGTGTATAAATGAGCTCACTCGCGAAATAACGTCTTTTGCGACGGAATTGATGCAGGAAAGTCTAAGCCCTCTGCAGTCTTCTTCACTCTCCTTATACGTTAACGGTGTCGGTGACCTCGAAAGAGTAGGAGACCACGCCGAAAACCTGATCGAACTTTTTGAATACAAAGTCGATAATCATTTGGTCTTTTCGGACCTGGCAATGGAGGAATTCAACCTGATGATCGATAAGGCGCGTGAGGCCGTTGACCTGGCCGTATCGGCTCTTGAAGAAGGAGATATGGAAAAGGTGAATGCAGTGCTCGCCCTTGAGGACGAGATCGACAGCCTCGAGCGCGAACTGCGAATGAGGCATATTGAAAGGCTGAATACGGGAGTGTGCCAGCCGGGAGCGGGAGTGGTGTTCATCGACATACTCAGCAACCTGGAGCGGATCGGCGACCATGCAAACAACATAGCCCTGATCTCAAAGGACATTATCAAGTTCCGAGAGGAAAAGAAAAAATGACGCAAACCGGCGTGGCTGTTTTATCCGGACTGATACAAGGTCTGACGGAATTTTTGCCTATCAGCAGTTCAGGGCATTTGGCTCTGTTCCAGCAATACATGGGAATGGCGGAGCCTCCCCTTGCTTATGATGTTTTGCTGCATTTTGCGACAATGGGAGCTACCATTGTCTTTTTCTTTACGGCTATCTTAAAAGCCTGCTTTGAATGGTTTTCCGGATTAGTTCGGCCGGAACGCCGGACTTCCTGTGGATGGACGCTCGGGTGGGCGGTTATAGCGGGGAACATTGTGACCGTTATTGTCGCTTTTATGCTGAAAAAGCCTGTCGAAGCGTTCTTTTCGTCCACTCTATGTGTTGGTGCTGCGCTTTTTGTGACCGCCGCGATCTTGTGGTACGGGAGCCTTATCGACGAGGGTAATGGAAGGGTTACTCTCTTCAGCGGGCTAATTGTCGGTCTTGTACAAGGAATTGCCGTCATCCCGGGCATTTCTCGCTCGGGAGCGACTATAATAGCCGGACAAAAAGCGGGGCTGAAGCCGGAGGAGGCCTTCAGCTTCTCTTTTTTGATGTCCCTGCCTGCCATAGGCGGCGCCACGGTTTTGCAGCTTCTTGAATTCGGGGGGGCGCAGGGGTTTGTAGACCAGTTGCCTTCCGGATGGATGGCGGGCTTCGGGCTGGCCTTTATCTCCGGACTGTCTTCCCTCTGGGTTTTGAGAAGGGCCGTTCTGGCAAAAAAATGGCGTTGGTTTTCCGCCTATTGCGCTCTTTTGGCGATATTGGCAATAACTGCCTCTTTGAACGGTGGATAGGCAATTATGGCTCGAGCTTCTGACAGGAAATGGTGGATGGCTATCGCTTTGGTCATTTTGGGCAGCGTTGCAGGCGTCTATTTGCAGGGTTTCCCCTCTTTGGAGAGATTTTTCAGGAATATAGTCGAAGCCGGTTTTGACACAGGAAATATCGATCTTGTCTTTCTTGAAATAAGACTGGCATTTTCTGTAATCGTCAACTCGGGGACTTTGGTTGGGGCGGCACTGGCCGTGTGGATGTTGAGATGAAAGAAACGCGTGAAAGTTATCCGATGATAGTGCTGGCCTCCGGGTCACCCAGGAGAAACAGGATGCTCGAAACCTTGGGGTGGCAGTTCGTGGCCGAGGTCCCTGATATTGATGAGATAATTTTGCCCGGCGAGAAAACGGAAGATGCCGTTGTGCGGCTTGCTCTTGAAAAAGCCCTTGAAGTGGCGAAAAAGCACCCCGAATGCCTTGTCATCGCGGCCGACACCGTTGTTCGACTTGAAGATGAAGTGCTCGGGAAACCGGCTGACAGAAGCGAAGCCTTTCATATTCTAACAAGGCTCAGCGGCAGAACCCACGAAGTGTTTACAGGGGTCGCCGTTGTCATGGGAAAAAGGAAGGCTGCAGGTTACGAACGAACCTTTGTGAAATTTAGGCCTCTATCGCCTGAGGCGATAGAGGCTTACCTGGATTGCAATGACAGTTATGACAAGGCTGGAGCCTATGGAATACAAGAGAAGGGCTCCCTGCTTGTGCAAAGCATCAGGGGATGTTATTTCAATGTTGTGGGATTGCCTTTGTTCCGTTTGAGCTGCCTGCTGGAAGAGCTTGGGCTGCATCTTGAAGCCCAGTGGAGGATGGGGATATGAAAAGGTCCGAGTGGCGTTTTGCCCTGTTGTTGATGTTGGCGTTTTTCGCGTCCATGCCTGGCCTTTTGGCTCGGTGGGGTGTGGAGTCTTCTAACAGGGAAACGGCTATTGCTGCGGAATTTCTGGATATCGAGGCCGTTGCACTGGAGTCGGGGCTGGGTGTCTTGCAGGCACTGGACGGGTTACGCGCGGAAGGACTGACGGCGGTCGCTGTGTCCGAGCTTACCGGAAAAGAGCTGGTTGAAGGACGACTTCCACTGGAATTCGGACCAGGCTTCGAGTTTTTCGATGATGTGACGGAAATTTCAGACAGGGCAGTAATACGCGTAAAAAAGGATGCCTCCTTTTCGGAGGAAATCGAAAACTACATAAGACTCAGGTTTCCCGATGCTGCATTCGAAAGGAACGGGAAATACCTTAGCGTAATTTTACCCGTCAGTTTCCAGAGCACAGCGGAGATGGGAATCCTGCCCGATTTTACCGGTTTGGAGTCCGCCAAAAAAGCGGGGGTGGCTTTGATATACAGGCCATCTCCTTCACCCGGCGTACCAGGTGAAGATGTTTCGAAAGCCCTGGAATGGGTTCTAGAAAGATACAAACCAGTCGGTGCGGTCATTCCACGGGGGGCGGTTCTGCCGGCGTATCCGGATATTGAACCTTTGTCGCGTGTTCTTCGTGATAAAAAGACGCCCGTGGCGAAAGTCGAGTTTTCGAGGCAAATAGGTTCGGCAAGACTCGAGAAAGCCCTTTTCCCCTTGATTCTCCCCCTTCACAGTGTGCTCGACGAGGAAGTCATCGTTCGCGGCATATCCCGTGACGAACTGGTAGACCGTTTTGTGAGGGCCGCGAGGGAACGCTCGGTAAGGATCCTGTACATTCGGCCTTCGCCCTTTTTTTCCGGTGACCGGCTCGAGCAGATGAAACGGGAAAGCCGTGTTATAACGACCAGGATAGAAGGGCTCGGTTTAAAGAAAGGATGGCCTTCCACCTACCCATTGGTTCGCACTGGTATCCTCTCGGCTTTTTCGCTTTCTTTGATGACGCTTCTTCTTATGTTAAAAACGGTAACAAGGTTTGTTGATGGGAAAAAGCGAACAGTAACAAGGCGAGTGCTTCTTTACGACCTTGTTTTGATTCTTGTGTCGGGAATTTTGACCCCTGTCTTGTTAAAGGTTTCCCTGGCGTCGAGAATTTTCGGGGCCCTGGCTGCTTCCTTCGGCGCAGCCGAGGCGACGCTCGTCGCCCTGGACGGCAACGACAGGCCCATAAAGAGAATGCTGGCTGGAGCAGGGGTGGCGATCCTTGCGGGACTTGTCATCGCGTCCTTTTTCGGCAATACGTGGTACATGCTGCGAATGGCGACTTTCTCTGGTGTCAAGATCGCACTTGTCTTTCCACCCATGGTTGTTTTACTGTATGACCTTCGCCGAAGGATTCATCCCGAATCGCTGGAACAGGTCCTTTCCAGACCTCCCTTGTGGGGCGAGATCGTGCTTTTCGCTTTTCTTTTCGGCATGGCCGGAATAGTACTTTTGAGGAGTGGTAATGTGTCCTTCGTGCCGGGATGGGAAAAAACCTTCAGGGAAACTCTCGAACAACTGCTGATAGCACGTCCCAGGACGAAGGAATTCATGGCAGGTTACCCTTGCCTTGTCCTCTGGTATGTTACATCAAGGATGGGGCTTTGGGAGCGGTACAGGGAGGTTTTCCGGCTTGGCGGGACTCTCGCCTTTTCCTCGGTGATCAACAGTTTTTGTCATTTTCACACCCACTTGTCTTTCATTTTGCTCAGGGTCGTGAATGGGCTCTGGGCGGGGGCGGTTATGGGACTCCTTTTTTCGGCGCTTATCGTATGGGTCGTATTGCCGGCCTGGAGACGTTGGGGGAGGTTATTAACTTCGTGAAAAAAG